>JAZBPM010000161.1:0-8652 GCA_036351615.1 Desulfofustis sp. | reverse complement strand
GGTCCTCGGGGCGATGTACCTGGTCAATAATATCGACTGCACGACGGTGCCACAACTCGAGCAGCGGCTGCGCCGGGCCAGTCTTGTCAATCTCGTTTGTGCCCTGCCGTTTTTGCTTTTCATTCTCGGTTCACTGCTGGTCATGCCGGGCTATTCTATTGACGGCAGCGGGTTGGTTTCACTGGTTCCCGGCAAATACCTGGCTAACCTGCTGGCCATGCCGCTGACTCTCGGCCTGCTCGTCGCCGGTCTGGTGCTGGTGGTCTGGGGTGTGGTTTCCACCGCGTTTCTCGGCGGCGGCCGGGGTATCTGGTTCGGCGGTCTGGGGACGGTCCTGGTCGGTCTGGCGGTGTTTGCCATTGCCGGGTATAACGACACGCCGTTTTATCCGTCCAAGGCGGACCTCCAGTCCAGCCTCAGCATTCATAACGCCTCGTCGAGCCACTATACGCTGACGGCCATGACCTATGTGGCGTTGGTGATACCGCTCGTGCTCGGCTACATCGTCTATGTCTGGAAATTGATGAACGCGAGAAAGGTCGGTCCCGACGATCTCGAAGATTCCAAGGCTTATTGAGCTTTTTGCAAGGAGTGTCAGAGATGAACCTGGTATTAATGGTTTTATGGTGTCTGTTGATTGTCGTATCTTACGGGTTATCGGTCAAGGTGCTTGAAAAATCCAAGAAGATGTAAAGATCTCCGGCCGGTCGGCAGGTGGTTTGCCCTGTCCGGCGGGAGAGCCTGAGCAGGAGTGAAGGATGGGAAAAAGCCTGTTTGACAAGGTCTGGGACGAGCACAAGGTGGCCGCTCTGTCGGAGACCAGGGACCAGCTCTTTATTGCGCTGCATCTGGTACATGAGGTCACCTCGCCGCAGGCCTTTCAGGCCCTTCGGGAGCGTGGCCTGCCGGTGAAATATCCGGAGCGCACCGTGGCCACGGTCGATCATATCGTACCCACCGAGCAGCAGCTGGTTCGCCCGTATGGCGACACTCTGGCTGAGGAGATGCTGCAGGCGCTGGAGAACAACACCAAGGACTTCGGTCTGCCGTTCTTCGGCCTTGATTCGGCGGCCCAGGGCATCGTCCACATCATCGGCCCCGAAAACGGGCTGACCCAGCCGGGGATGACTATTGCCTGCGGAGATTCGCATACGTCGACGCACGGCGCCTTCGGGGCGGTGGCCTTCGGCATCGGCACCTCGCAGGTCCGTGACGTGCTGGCGACCCAGACCCTGGCCCTGGAGCGGTTGCGGGTCCGGCGTATTGATGTGGTCGGCCTGCGGGGACCGGGAGTCTATGCCAAGGATATCATTCTGAAGATCATCGCCACCCTCGGTGTCAAAGGAGGGATCGGCTACGCCTACGAATACGGCGGACCGGTAATCGAGGCCCTGTCCATGGAAGAGCGGATGACCGTCTGCAACATGAGTATCGAGGGTGGCGCCCGGGCCGGTTACATCAATCCGGACCAGACCACGTTTACTTATCTGCAGGGACGACCCTTCGTCCCGGCCGGCGACGATTTTGCCGCCGCCGTTCGCTCCTGGCAGGCCATGGCTTCGGATGACGATGCCGAGTATGCGGACCGGGTGACCATCGATATCACCGATATGGCGCCGCAGCTGACCTGGGGCATCAACCCGGGTCAGGTGACGGGGATCGACGAGGTGCTGCCGGAGCCTGACGACTGCGCCGAAGAGGAGCGGGACGGCGTGCGCAAGGCCTATGAACACATGGGATTTCGCCCGGGTCGACGGTTGGCCGGAGAACCGGTCGATGTCGCCTTTATCGGTTCCTGCACCAACGGCCGGCTAGCCGACTTCCGTGCTGCTGCCGCCGTACTCAAGGGGCGTCGCGTCGCTCCCGGGGTACGGGCCCTGGCCGTGCCCGGTTCGCGCCGTGTCAAGCGCCGGGCCGAGGAGGAGGGGCTTGACGAGATCTTCCGGGCGGCCGGATTTGATTGGCGGGAGCCGGGTTGTTCGCTGTGTTTGGCCATGAATCCGGATAAACTCAGTGGCCGGCAGCTCTGCGCCAGCTCGTCGAACCGCAATTTTATCGGCCGGCAGGGCGCGCCGCTTGGCCGAACTTTGCTGATGAGCCCGGCCATGGTTGCCGCCGCCGCGGTGGCCGGAGAGGTCGCCGATGTCAGGGATTACTTGGAGGGATCCAGATGAGCGGCCAGACGTCCATTATCAAGCGAGTAGAGGGCCGGGGGTTGGTGCTGCCGGGCAACGATATCGATACCGACCAGATCATTCCGGCGCGCTTCCTGCGCGCCATCACCTTCGCCGGACTGGGCGAGCAGGTCTTTCGTGACGAGCGCTTCGACGAAAACGGCGCGCCGCGGCCCCATCCGTTCAACGATGAACGCTATCGCGGTGCCGAAATCCTCATCGTCAACACCAACTTCGGTTGCGGTTCGAGTCGGGAGCATGCGCCGCAGGCCCTGCTGCGCTTCGGCATCAAAGCTATTGTCGGAGAATCCTTCGCCGAGATCTTCGCCGGTAACTGCGCCGGCATCGGCCTGGTGGTCGCCACCATGGCCCGGCCGGTCGTGGTCGACCTGCAGGCCCGGGTGCAGCGCGACCCGTCGCTGCCGCTGTTGGTCGATGTCGAACACAAGCAGTTCGGTTGTGCTGACGAGCGCTTCCCGCTGGCCATGAACGAGGCGGCTCGGACCGCCCTGCTCGGCGGGACCTGGGACAGTCTCGAGCAGCTCAAGCGCAATGAGGCGGCCATTGAGCGGGTCAGCAAACGGCTCCCGCCGTTTTCCACCCTGGCGGGGGCGGACGGAGGACAGATGTGAGCGACCCGGGTTGAACGGTGACGGACCGTTCAATCTCGATCAGGCGGCAAGCATGATCAGCAGCGGCCAGCAGAGTTGCAGGCATACCAAGGCGTAGAGGCCGGCGGCGATATCGTCGGCCATGATGCCGATGCCGCCGTGCAGGTGGGAGTCAAGCCAGGAGACCGGAAACGGCTTGATGATATCGAAGAGCCGGAACAGCAAAAAACCGAGCAGCCAGGCCAGCGGGTGATTTGGTGCCAGCGTCAGCGTGACGAAGATGCCGAGTACTTCGTCGATGACGATGCAGCCCGGATCGGGCCGGTTGAGAATCTTTTCGGCCGAACCGGCCGCCAGATAGCCGACGATAAAGAGACCGCTCATGACCAGCAGATAGGTGGGCAGCGGCAGATTGCGGCAGAAAAACCACGGAATGACTGCAAATGCCGAGCCCCAGGTGCCGGGGGCCTTCGGGATCAGCCCGGTATAGAGCCCGGTGGCGATGGCGACGATCAGCCGGTCCATCGTCATTCTCCCTGTTCGCTGCGCAGCAGAATCTCGCGATAGACCAGGTCCAGCGGCACCCGGTGTTGCTCGGCAACGGCCCGGCAGGCTTCATACTCGGGATAGATTTTCGAACCCGTTGGGGTGTCCACCTCTTTGGCGGTCACTGCGCCCCAGCGAGTGGTAACGGTGACGCTGCGACGCGGCAGCGTGAGCCGCTGCTCCGTGCGAAAGCGCAACCCGATCGACGAGGTTTCACTGAGGATCAATTCCTTGAGTTGCGCTCCGTCGACCGGAGCGGCGATCACCCGCAGACAGAAGCCGGGACGCCCTTTTTTCATCTGCATCGGCGTCAGGCTGACGTCAAGGGCCCGGTTGGCGAAAAGTCTGTCGCAGAGCAGGGGAAATCCCTCCATGTGCCAGTCGTCGAGATGGGTCTCGATGACCTCGACTTCTGCCGCCTCGCCGACGGATTGAGTCTGGCCGATCATCATTCTGAGCAGATTGGGCCGCTGCTCTTCACCTTCCGCCTGGCCGGCGCCGTAGCCGGTCTCCTCGATGCGCATCGGCGGTAACGGGCCGAACCTTTCGGCTAGCCCGGCAACCAAGGCGGCGCCGGTAGGCGTGACCAGCTCCCGCTTTGCCTCGATACCGTGGACCGGGATGTCGCGGAGCAGTTCGCAAACGGCCGGGGCCGGCAAGGGTAACCGGCCGTGAGCGCAGGAGACGAAACCGCGACCGAGCGGCAGCGGTGAGCAGTGCACGGAGTTGACGCCGAGGAGCTGCAGGCCGACGACTGTACCGACCACATCGATAATGGTGTCGATGGCACCGATCTCATGAAAGTGGACCCGCTCCACCGGCAGGTCGTGAACCCGTGCCTCGGCTTCGGCCAGACGGGTAAAGATCTGCAGTGCGCGCCGGGCAACCGCCGGATCGAGGCGGCTCTTCTCCAGGATTGCGCAAATATCGGGCAGGGTACGCAGCGACCGGACGGCAGGGGCGTTGATCTGCACTGCTGTGGCCCCGATACCCTGTCTGGTGATCCGGCTAACCTGCATTTCCCATGGATCGAGGACGAGACCGGCCAGTTCGCCACGAAGTTGCTCGACATCGAGGCCGCAGTCCAGCAGCGCACCGAGCAGCATGTCGCCGCTGATGCCGGAAAAACAATCGAGGTAGGCGATCTTCATCGGATTATGCCGGCAGGCCCGTCAGGCGGCAGCCGGCCGTCACCGGATGACCGTTGAGAAAGGAGGCGATGCTCATCCGACCGCGTCCTTCCGGTTTGACTTCCCTGATCAGCAGACAATTATGAGCCGTGGCCACCAGCAGGCCCTCACGGTCGGCGCGCAGGATGGTGCCCGGCTCCTGACTGCTCTCTTCGCCGATCACGGTCGGGGCAAAGAGCTGCAGTTTCCTGTCGTCGAGATAGCTGTAAGCGGTCGGCCACGGGTCGAGTCCTCTGATCAGTCGGTGGATGTGCAGTGCCGGCCGGTGCCAGTCGATAAGCCCGTCCTCTTTCTTCAACATCGGGGCTGTGGTTGCCAGTGTTTCATCCTGTTTCATGGTTGCCAGCCCACCCTGACCGAGCAGGTCGATGGTATCCATCAACACCTGACTGCCGAGTTCGGCCAGCTTGGGCAGCAGTGACCCGGCCGTCTCGTCCGGATCGGGGTGCAGTGCGGCGGTGAGCAGGATATCTCCAGTGTCCATGCCCTCGTCCATCTGCATGATGGTCACCCCGACCTCGGCATCACCCTTGATCAGGGCCCATTGAATCGGCGCGGCGCCCCGATGACGGGGCAGCAGTGAGCCGTGAACGTTGATGCAGCCGTGCTTCGGCAGGTTCAACAGGGGCGGCGGCAGGATTCTGCCATAGGCCGCCACGACGATGAGATCGGGCTCATAGGATGCCAGTGCGGCGGCGAACTCGGGAGTCTTGATTTTTTCCGGCTGCAGGACCGGCAGGTCGTGTTCGCCGGCCAGTATTTTGACCGGAGGCGGCATCGGTCGCCTGCTCCTGCCCTTCGGCCGATCCGGTTGACTGACCACGGCGACGACCCGATCAGGGCCATGGATGAGTGCGTTCAGGCTGGGAACGGCAAAGTCGGGCGTTCCCATGAAAATGATGCGAAATCTATCTTGAACTATCAAGCGGCCTGCTCCGCTGCCAGCATTTTTTTCCGCTTTTTCTTGTAGAGATTTCGTTTGAGCGGACTGAGGTGATCGATAAAGAGAACCCCGTTGAGGTGATCGATCTCGTGTTGCAGCACAACGGCAAAGCGATTTTCCGTCTCCAGCTGATGCGCTGTTCCGTCCTCGTCCTGATAGCTGACGGTGACCTTGAGATACCGCTGGACCTGGGCCGTCAGCTCGGGCACGCTGAGGCAGCCTTCCTCGTCGACCTGATGTCCCTCGTGGCCGGTGATTTCCGGGTTGATCATGGCCAGGTAGCGCTGCGGTTCCCCGGGTGCGGTGGTATCGACGACGATTACCCGCACCGACCGGCCGACCTGTGGCGCGGCCAGGCCAATGCCGGGGGCATCGTACATGGTTTCGGCCATATCGGCGATCAGGGTTCGCAGCTCATCGTCAAACTCTTTGACCGGCTGTGCCTTCAGGCGCAGGACTGGTTCGGGGTATTCCTTGATTGTCTGTATGGTCATGGTATGCACGTTTTTTTTAATCAAGATCGGCGCTGGGCGGACAATGTACCACAGCAACGTCTTCTTGACCAATGGTGATTGCTGCCCCGGCCCCATGGCGTTGCAGAGCTGTTGCTTTGTCGATGACGAAACGGTAAACTGGCGGCCTGCCGGAACCATCTCTCAACACCATGCGCGGGGGATTATCGACTATATTATGAACATCCTGTGGCCAATTGCAAGTTATCTCATTGGTGCCATTCCCTTTGGCCTGCTGGTCGGCAGACTGGCGGGGATCGATGTGCGGACGGCGGGCAGCGGCAACATCGGCGCGACCAACGTCAATCGTCTGCTCGGTAAAAAATTCGGCGTGATAACGTTGATACTTGACTGCCTGAAAGGATTTCTGCCGATTTTTCTCGCTACACTCTTGTTGCCCGACGGCCCGTACCGCCACTGGCTTGTGCTGCTCTGCGGCATTCTCGCGGTGGTTGGCCATATGTTTCCTGTCTATCTCGGTTTCAGGGGCGGCAAGGGAGTGGCCACTGCGCTCGGCGTGTTCCTCTTCCTGTCTCCGCCGGTTATTGCCATCAGCCTGATGGTCTTTATCGGGGTAGTGTTGTTGTCCGGGTTCGTCTCGGCCGGCTCGCTGGCCGCCTCGGCGCTGTTTCCCTGTTGGCTGTTTTTCTTCGGCCATCCTCCGGCGACCGTGCTGGCAGGTGGTATCGTCGCTGCGTTGATCTGGTTGAAGCATCACGAAAACATCGGGAGGTTGTGGCGTGGTGAGGAGAAGACCTGGAAGAAAAGATGATCTGCGGCCGACCCGTTGTGCGGCTTTCTCCAGAGCGTTCGCTTCGACAACAATGCTCGGAGCATGGCAATGAGCCTGGAGCAGCAGATCAGTACGGTTGCCGAGATTCGCCGGCGACCCGATGGCTCGGCTTATCGCAGCTTGCCGTACGCCGAGCAGCAGCGGTTGGCCGCTCTATCCGGCAGCGATCATCACGCCGTCCAGATTGCGGCGTTGCAGCTGGACATTGTCCCGGAGGTTTACGCACGCAACCAGACGAGTTTATCCTGCCGGGAGCAGCTCGAATTGCTGCGTGCCAGGGTCGCGATCATCGGTCTCGGGGGGCTCGGCGGCGCAGTTTGTGAAATACTCGCCAGGATCGGCATCGGCCGACTCACCCTAATCGACGGCGACCGCTTCGCGGACAGCAACCTGAATCGTCAGCTGCTTTCCAGCACCGAATCGCTCGGTCACTTCAAGGCGGAGGTTGCCGCCCGGCGAATAGCCAACGTTAATCCGGCGGTGATCTGTCGGCCGGTCCCAGAGTTTTTGACCATCGAAAACGGTCTCGACTTGCTGGACGGAGTCACCATCGCCGTCGATTGCCTCGATTCGATACCGACTCGGTTGCTCCTCCAGGATCTGTGTACATCGCTGGAACTTATCCTGGTCTCTGCCGCGATCGGCGGCACATCGGGTCAGGCTACGGTGATTATGCCCGGTGATGAGGGGCTGTACCGTATCTATCGCGGCAACGAAGCGACAGTGGCCGGTGCCGAGGGAAGGCTGGGAACCCTGCCGTTTACCGCAATGGCCATGGCTGCCGTGGAATGCGCCGAGGTGGTTGCCGTGGCCCTCGGACGGCCGGCAGCTTTGAGAAACCGCTTGCTGGTCACCGACCTGGACGATCACTCGACCATGGTGATCGATCTGCCGGAGCGGAAAACCAACGGGAGCCGATGACCGGAAAACCTTTTTTCCCGGCGAAGATGGTGCAAAAAGACGTGCACGTGCGAAGGGGGGCTCGGCCGAAGGTGGTACCGGGGCTTTCGTTATCGTTCGTGCTGGGGAGACGCGGGTGAATCTTGTCAGGAAGCCGTTTGGTCGTCATCAGGGCAGAGATATCGACCTCTATACCTTCAGCAACGATCATGGCCTCGTCGTCTCGCTGACCAATTTCGGGGGCATTGTCACCGCTATTCGGGTTCCCGATCGTCGCGGCGTCCCGGGCAATGTCGTTCTCGGTTATGATAATCTGGCAGCTTATGTCGACGATCAAGCGTATGCCGGGGCGATCATTGGTCGATGTGCCAACCGTATCGGCCAGGCCCGCTTCCAGATTGACGGCAAAATGCACCGGGTTACGGCCAATGAGGGTGCGCATCATCTGCACGGTGGACGAGAAGGGTTCAGCAAGAAGATCTGGGAAGCCGAGCCGGTCCGCGAAGTCCGCGGCTGCGGTTTGCGGTTGCTTTTGACCAGCCCGGACGGTGACGAGGGGTATCCGGGCATTGTCGATGTCCGGGTACTCTACCTGCTCACTGCCGATAACTCGTTGATTATCGAATACACTGCGGCCGGTGATCGGTCGACCGTGGTCAATCTGACGCAGCACGCCTATTTCAACCTGGCCGGCAGCGGCACGATTGACAACCACCGCCTGCAGATCAGCGCTTCCGGGTATATCCCGATGGATCGTGATCGGATCCCGGTCGGTATGCTGAAACCGGTCGATGGTACCGATCTGGATTTTCGCTCACCGCGGCTGATCGGCCGGGCAATCGACGAAATCAGTGCGGACCTGCTGATCGACGGGGGGCTGGACCACTTCTTTGTGCTCGACGGCGGTCGTGACGCAGACGCGATCGCCGCCACCTTGTACCACCAAGGCTCCGGCCGAGCCCTGACCATCAGGACCAGCCAGC
>JAZBPM010000160.1:0-5430 GCA_036351615.1 Desulfofustis sp. | reverse complement strand
GTCTTCCCCGGTCGCAGCCAATACCATGAACTCGTGGGAGAAACTACCGCCGATTGCGCCGGAGTCGGCTTCGACACAGCGAAACTCGAGGCCGCAGCGGGTAAAAATGCGGTTATAGGCGTCGTACATCTTGCGGTACGATTCCTCGGCCGCCTTGTCGCTGACGTCGAAGGAATAGGCATCCTTCATGATGAATTCACGGCCGCGCATCAGGCCGAAACGCGGCCTGATTTCATCGCGAAACTTGGTCTGGATCTGGTAGAGATTGACCGGCAAGTCCCGATAGGAGTGGAACTCACGGCGGGCGATATCGGTGATCACCTCTTCGTGGGTCGGGCCGAGGCACGACTCCCGATCATGGCGATCGCGAAAACGCAGCAGCTCCGGACCGTATTTCTCGTGACGTCCGGACTCCTGCCAAAGATCGGCGGGCTGGACCATCGGCATCAACAGCTCCTGTGCACCGGCCCGGTTCATCTCCTCCCGGACGATGGTCTCGACCCGACGGATGGCCGCCAGGCCGTACGGCATGTAGGTGTAGATACCGGCCGTCAGTTTCCGGATACATCCGGCGCGAAGCAGCAGCCGGTGACTGACCACCTCCGCTTCGGCGGGCACCTCTTTCAAGGTTGGTATGAGCATCTGTGAGTAGCGCATCGTCTCCTCTGTCCCGGTGTACGGCGCATCACTGCGCCTGTTTAGGCTCACGCCTGAGCCAGCCGTTCCTGTTCCAGCTTCTCCAATTCCTCGAGAAAGACCTTGAGCAGTTCCGCTTCGGGTACTTTCTTGTAGATCTCACCCTTTTTGAAGATAATACCGACCCCGTTGCCGCCGGCCACCCCGATATCGGCTTCGCGCGCCTCCCCCGGACCATTGACGACGCAGCCCATCACCGCAATCTTGACCGGTGCCTGCATGGTCTGGGCATATCGTTCCACCGCCTCGGCCAGGCTGAACAGGTCGATCCGAGTCCGCCCACAGGTCGGACAGGAAATCAGTTCCGGTCCACGCTGCCTGATCTGCAATGAACGCAACAGTGCGTAGCCGACCTGCACCTCCTCGACCGGGTCCCGCGTCAAGGATATCCGGAAGGTATCACCGATCCCCTCGGAGAGCAGGATGCCGAGGGCGACGCTGGACTTGACCGTACCGGCAATCAAACCGCCCGCCTCGGTGACCCCGAGATGGAGCGGGTAGTCGGTCCGCTCGGAAAGCAGGCGGTACGCGCTGATCGTGGTCAGCACATCTGCAGACTTAATAGATATCTTGATTTCGCCAAAGCCCTGCGCCTCAAGCAGTTTAACGTTGCGCAGAGCGCTCTCGATCAATGCTGTCGGCCGATCAGGAGAGGGATACCCATACTGGCGCAACAGATCCTTCTCGATGGACCCGCTGTTGACGCCGACCCGGATCGGGACCCGATGGCACTTCGCAGCATCGACGGTGCGGGCCAGTTTCTCAGGACCACCGAGGTTGCCGGGGTTGATCCGAATGGCTTGAGCCCCATGCTCCATGGCCGCCACCGCAAGTCGCCAGTCAAAGTGGATATCGGCGATCAAAGGGATGGTGATGGCCTCACGAATGGCACGTACCGCCCGGGCCGCGGCCATATCCGGCACCGCCACACGGATGATCTCGCAGCCGGCCTGTTCGAGCCGCTTGATCTGTGCGACCGTTGCTTCGATGTCGGCAGTATCGGTATTGGTCATCGATTGTACGCTGATCGGGGCACCGCCGCCGACCACCAACGGACCGACCATGATTTGTCTGGTTGAGCGTCGTTTGATCATCGTTATGTTGTTTTTCGTGCTGCCGCCGCCGGAAGGACCGCCCCGGCCGGCTGGACCAGGCTCAGTTCGGCATCGGAGGACCTGACATAGAGCGGTGTCGCCAGATCGAGATCGAGAACATCACCGGCGGCGAGCGGGGCCGCGGCGAGCATCCCGATCATTGCCGCACTCGGATAGCGATAGAGGGCTCCCGCCTCGCGCATCCGACCAGCGAGCAGTTTCCGCCAGATCGGCGCATAGGCGGCGACACCGTCCCCGGCCATGACGACGGATCCCGAGATAGCCCGGGCCACCGTCTCCGGCCTGCCGACCGCATATCTGCTGCACCGGGCCACGATACCATTCTCACCGCGCCGATAAAGACCGCTGTATACTTCTTGTTTGCGGGCATCGAGCACGACGCAGATCAACTCCTCGGACTCGACGCCACAGCCGATCGCATCCAGCGACGGGATTCCGATCAGTGGTTTGCCGGCGCCGTGGCAGAGGCCTTTAGCCGTCGCCATGCCGATCCGCAGCCCGGTAAAACTCCCCGGTCCGAGGCCGAAAGCAACCGCCGCAACAGCGTCAATGGTCACCCCCGCCTCGCGCAGCAGCCGGTCGATCGAGTCGAGCAGCCGCCGGGAATGGGTAATCTCCACCGCCACTGTCAGCGAGACGAGCACCTCTCCATCGAGGGGGCCGCCCCTCGTCAACGCGACCGAGCAGGAGCGGGTCGCGGTATCGAAGGCCAGGATCAGCGGCGCGTCGCTTGCTGCTACCATCAACTGAACAACCTTATGATATCGTTATAAAAAACAAATATCATCAAGGTCCCGAGCAGGGCGATCCCCACCTGCTGGGCAACGATCTGTAACCGCTCGCTGATCGGCTTGCGCCTGATGCCATCGATGGTCAAGAAGACCAGGTGACCGCCATCCAGCACCGGGATCGGCAGCAGATTGAGGATGCCGAGGTTGACACTGAGCAAGCCCATAAAATGGGCGAGATTGAGCAGTCCTGCCCGCGCCTGTTCACCTGCCAGCTGGGCGATCAGGATCGGTCCGCCCAACTCCGAGGCGGGAATCACTTTCTGGATGATCTTGACCACCCCCATAAACGTCAGGTAGATAAACATCCAGGTCTGCCAGACGGCGGCCTGCAGTGCTTCAAACAGACCGGCCGGCCGATACTCTATCTCATCGAGTTTGACGATGCCGATCATATAGCGCCGCTCCTGTTCCTCGCCGAAGATATTCTTGACGCTGTCCAATTGTGGTGTCACCGTCACTGCTAGCTCGCGTCCGTCGCGCTCGACGAGAAATTCGAGCTGACGTCCGTCACTGTTTTTGACAGCATTCAGGACATCCAGCCAGACGCTCACCTGACGTCCGTCGATGGCCAGAATTCTGTCATTCACTGCAATCCCCGCCTGTTCGGCCGGGGAGGACGCGTTCACTTCACCGACCACCGTGCTTTCCCGACTCTCGGGCATGCCCATGGAGAGGAAAATGGCGAAGAAGAGGACAACAGAGAACAACAGGTTGAACAGCGGCCCGGCAAGCACGATGCAAAAGCGCTGCCAGACGGGTTTACCGGCAAACGAGCGGTCCTCGTCCTCGCCCGCCTGCCGGTCATCGGGAGACTCGCCGAGCATCTTGACGTAACCGCCGAGTGGAACCGCCGAAATCAGGTACTCGGTCTCACCCAGCACCTTGCCGACGACTTTCGGCCCGAAGCCGAGGGAAAAACGCAGAACTTTTACCCGGAATAATTTGGCGAACAGGAAGTGTCCTAACTCATGAACAAAAATCAGGATGCCAAGGACAATGATAAAAGAGATGAGTGTATTCATATTCTGACAACATCTTTGAAAATCAGGCCGGCGAGCCGGCTATAAGTGCTTCGGCGCACTGCCGGGCCGCCCGGTCGGCGGCAAGCAGATCGGAAAGATCGGTATCACTGCCGCCGGTTACCTGGTCAAGGGTCTGCTCCACAATAGCAGAAATACGCAGAAAAGAAATCCTTCGCGCAAGAAAGGCAGCCACCGCCACTTCATTGGCACCATTGAGCACCGCAGGTGCAGTTCCACCCCGCGCCAGTGCCTCGTAGGCCAGCCGCAGTGCGGGAAATCGCTGAAAATCCGGTTCGCGAAAGACCAGGTTATCGCACTGCCAGAGATTGAGCCGCTTGAGCTGCAAGTCCATCCGCTCAGGATATGACAGCGCGTAGGCGATCGGAATCTTCATGTCCGGGATGCCAAGCTGCGCCAACACGGAGCCGTCACGAAACTCGACGAGTGAATGGACGATCGACTGCGGATGAACGACAACGTTAATCGCTTCCGGGTCCATGTCAAACAGCCAGCGCGCCTCGATCACCTCGAGTCCTTTGTTCATCAACGTTGCCGAATCGATGCTGATCTTTTTTCCCATGCTCCAATTCGGGTGATTCAGCGCTTCATCACAGGAGACATGCTGCAACTGCTCCACGCTCCTCTCGAGGAACGGGCCACCCGATGCGGTCAGGATTATCCGCGCCACGTCTTCTCGGCGGCCGGCCTCCAGCGCCTGAAAAATGGCGCTGTGTTCGGAATCGATCGGCAACAGCTGCACCCTGTTTTGCCGCACCTTGCTCATCACCAATCGACCGGCCAGTACCAGAGTCTCCTTGTTGGCCAGACCGATATTCTTGCCCGCTTCAATGGCGGCGATGGTCGGCAGCAGCCCGGCCGCGCCGACAACCGCGGAGATGGTCATATCGGCGCTTTTGCAGGCAGCCACCCGCGTCGCACCATCCACTCCGTACACTATTCGTCCGCACCAGTCTTCAGGCAAGAGGGCAGCGAGTTTTTCCGCATGATACTCATCGATAACCGACACCAGGTCGGGCTGAAAGGCAACGACCTGCTCGGCAAGCAGGGTGACATTGGTCCCGGCGGCCAGCCCGACGATGCGAAACCGCTCGGGAAACTGACGAACGATTGACAGCACGTTCACCCCGATGGACCCGGTGGAGCCGAGCACCGCTAGATGTTTCATCAATATCCTGAAAAAATGAGCAGATAATAGAGCACCGGGGCGGACAGGAACAGAGAATCGATGCGATCGAGTACCCCGCCGTGCCCGGCGAGCAGGTGTCCGGAGTCCTTACTGCCGGTACCTCGTTTGATCGCCGACTCGAGCAGATCGCCGGCCATCCCGACCAGTGACAGACCGACGGCCAGCACCAGGATAAGCGGCCACCCCCAGGAGACCGGGAAGAAGAGAGACAACAACAAGGCGCCGACGACGGCACCGGCGATTCCGCCAAACGCCCCTTCGACGGTCTTTTTCGGGCTGATCTGCGGGCAGAGTTTACGTTTCCCCCAACGGCTGCCGACCAGGTAGGCGGCGGTGTCCGAACCGGCGGTAACAGCAGTAAGGATGGCAAGCCACTGAACACCGTCCGGCAGGGCGTGCAGCAAGACCAGATGAGATGCGAGAAAGCCGATGAATACCACCCCGAGGACACAGCGGTAGAGAATCAGTAATGGGTTGTCGAACCTACCGAAATGATAGAAAATAAAACCAATCAGCCCGCAAAATCCGAGAAACAGACCGAAGGATTGTTCAAAAGCGGGGTGGCGGGCGAAGGCGGCCGCCAGAATCGGCAGACTCAT
>JAZBPM010000159.1:0-6773 GCA_036351615.1 Desulfofustis sp. | reverse complement strand
GTTGATCAACAGTTTCAGGCGATCTTCAGCTCCACCGATGGCCTGCTGCCCGGAGATCAGCTCCTGCTCACGCACGGCGACTTCGGACTCGGGTTGGAAAATGTCGATGTCCGCCAGTGTGCCCGCCTCGATTCGGGACGCCGTCTCGTCCCTGAGAGTTTCCGCCAGCTTCAGCGACAGGGTGAGAACATCGAGGTTCTGGTAGGCCAGAACCAGGTCCCAATAGGCGGTTTTTACTCGGGCGGCAAGATCGGCTGCTTCGTCGTCGACGAGAAATGTCCGGGCGTCGAGCAGGCTCCGGGCTGCCTTGCTCTCGGCCAGTTGTGTCTCGCTGCCGCGGTCTTTTAGCAACGGCTGGGTGATGCCGATGGTGATACCGGTACGGTATACCGGATCGAAGAGCAGCAGGTCGGCATCGGTATCGAGGGTATTGTTGCTCAGTGACAGATCGATCTCGGTACCAGGTGTAAATCGCCTCCGAACGCCAACCTGCCAGTTGGTGGTCCGCTCTTCTTCGGCGGTTGTCGGTGATACGGCAGTTGTTTTCTGACCGGCGGCACCGGCCTCCGCTGAGAGCAGCGGGGCGAAAGACCCCGCTGCGATCTGCACCGCCCCTTCCGCCTCCAGAACGTCCTGCTGTTTCAGGCGCAGACCGAGGTTGTTGAGCAGTGCCGTCTCGACCGCCTCGGACAAGGTGAGTCTGATCTCGCGCTGATCCGCGGCACCACCGCTGCTCACCAGGACGATCAGCAGTATGGCGAGCAGCATGGCCGTCATTCGGAGGAGGTATGATCCTTTCATCGTGAATCCTTTTTCACTAGGGGTTCACCGGCCAAAAACGGGTATGGTTTCCAGTACAGCTCCTTGAGCCGCCGGCCGAATTGCTGGATACGATTATCCGTCTGTTCGAACAGGTAATAGAGGGTCGGGACGACCATCAGCGTCAAAAAGGTGGCGACCATCAGTCCGAAGATGACCACCACCGCCATGGAACGCCACCACTGACTCGATTCACTGACCCAGGAAATGGAAAATGAATGAAAGTCAAAGGAGACACCGGTCACCATCGGAATCAATCCGAGAATGGTGGTGATCGCGGTCAGCAGGACCGGCCGCAGCCTCGTCGCCCCGGCGGAGATGACAGCATCGCGCAGGGCGAAGCCACGCTGCCGTAGCTTGTTTGTGTAATCGATCAACACGATGGCGTTGTTGACCACGACACCGGCCAGCGAGATGACGCCGACGCCGGTCATGATGATGCCGAACGGTTGGACGAACAGCATCAGGCCGAGAAAAGCGCCGCCCAGAGAGAGGATCACCGATGTCATGATAATGAACGGTTGGCTGACCGAGTTGAACATTGAAACGAGGATCAGGAAAATCATCAACAACGCGACCAGAAAGGCCTTGCTCAGAAAAGCCTCCGATTCCTGCTGGAATTCGAACTCACCGGTAAACTTAACCTGATAGCCGGGCGGCAGGGGGAACTCTTTCAGCAGCTTTTCCGCTTCGGCTCGAACTACCGGTCCGGGGACCTTGGTTTCGTCGACATTGGCCTTGACGGTGACGACCCGTTCATTGTTGATCCGGTTGATGTCGCCCATTGTTCCGCCGAAGGTGATGTCGGCCACCGTCGACAGTGGCACCAATTCGCCGCTCGGAGTCGGCAACATTAACTGGTGGAGGATGTCCATCGTCTTGCGATCGTCCTCCTCGAGTCGGACGGTGATATCGTAGTCATCGTTGCCTTCCCGGAATGACGAGACTTCCAGGCCGTTATAGGCGCTCTTCAAGGCGAAGCCGATGCCGTTGGTGGTCAGTCCGAACAATGCCGCCTTTTGTCGGTCAACGGACACCTCGACTGAGGGGATTCCCTCGACGAAGTCGTCACGAACGTCTTCCACGTGGGGAATGGAGGTCAAGACATCCTTGATCTGCTTGGCCAGTGCACCGAGCGTATCGAAATTGTCACCGGAGATCTCGATATTAATCGGAGCGCCGGTCGGCGGCCCCTCTTCTTCCTGCGCGATGGTGATTTTCCCGCCGGGAATCTGCTTGACCCGTTGACGAATTTCTTCGACATCGAGTTGCGAGGAGCGGACCCGGTCATGCAATTCGACAAAGCGGATCCCGACGTGACTCGGCGTGTTGGCGCTGAAAGCAGAACTGCCGCCGGAATCAATGGTGCCTCTCATGTAGATAGATTCGATATTGACGATATCGCTCGGTCCCGACAACCGTTTCCCATCGGCGAGTTCATGTTCCCGGGGGGTCAGTGCGGTTAGCGGGGTAACGTCGGGATCGAGCGGCCTGCCGTCCGGCGTGGTGGCCTCTCCGGCCAGAATGAATTCGATGCGCTGGATGATTTGATCGATGTAGTCGAGGTCGGCCCCTTCCGGGACGTCGACATTGACATAGATTCCTTTCGGATCGATTTCGGGAAAGAATTCGATCGGTTTCTGCAGGCCGACGGCCAGCAGCCAGCCCTGGATCATCAGCACCAGGACGCAAAAGGAGATGGCAATGACTGCATAGGGAGTTGTCAGCGCCCGGTTCAGCGAGGCCGCATAAACTGACAACAGCCAGCCTTTGATGACCACCGGTTTTTCGACGGCTGCAGTGATATCATCCAGATCCTTTTTTACCGTGCCGCCCGGTGTCTGTTTTAGTTTCATGAACAGCGAGACCATGGCCGGATTGATGACCAGGGCGACAAACAGGCTCGAGGATAATGTGACGATCAGGGTCAACGGCAAAAAACTCATGAACTCGCCCATGATCCCCGGCCAGAACAGCATCGGGGCGAAGGCGGCCAGTGTCGTGACGGTGGAGCCGATAACCGGGTAGGCGACCTCGGAAGTGGCTTTCATGGCCGCTTCGACCCGCGTGGCTCCTTGTTCCAGAAAGCGATAGGAGTTCTCCACGATGACGATCGCATTATCGACGAGCATGCCCAGGGCCAGCGTCAGACTGAACAGGACGACCATGTTCAGCGTAATGCCCATGACATAGAGGGCGGTAAAGGAGAGCAACATGGAAAACGGAATAGCCAGGCTGACCAACAGGGCGTTTCTGATGCCCATGAAGAGGAAAATAACGATCAGCACGAAGACCAGTCCGGTGAGGATATTGTTTTCCAGGTCGGCGACCATCAGCCGGATATCCTTTGACTGGTCCATCACCTTGGTAATCTCCGTGCCGGCCGGCCACCCTGGGCGATAGCGATCGATAATCTGATCGGCAGCGTTGCTGATCTCGATGATGTTTTCACCGGAGCGCTTTTTCACCGAGAGGTTCACAGCATCCCGTCCGTTGAGACGGGAGCGGGACATCTCCTCTTTGAACCCGTCGATTACCCGGGCAACATCCTTGAGGTAAACCGGTTGTCCATTATAGGTAGCTAGAATCAAACCATAAATTTCCTCGGGGGTGGCGAACTCTCCGGGAACACGCAATTGGAAACGACCGTTGCCGAGGCGCAGGGCGCCGCCGGAGGTGTTTTGGTTCTCGCTGCGGACAGCTGCCTCGAAGTCGGTAATCGTCAGGCCGTAGTACCCGAGTTTATCCGGATCCACCTCGACCCGGATCTCCCTCTCCAGGCCACCGGTTACCTCCACTTCGAGGACGCCGGTAATCGCTTCGATATCGTCTTTCAGGTCGTCGGCGATGTCTTTCAGGCATGGAAGACCGCACGTCCCCGACAGGGAATAGACGACGATCGGCATCTGCGAGAAGTTTACCTCGAAAACCGATGGATCTTCTTCCAGATCGGTGGGCAATTCCCCAAGCGCCTCGTCGACTTTGTCCTTGACATCTTGCAGGGCCTGGTCGATGTCGGTGCCGGTGACAAACTCCACGTTGATCATCGAGCGGCCTTCGGAGCTGATCGACTGGATCTTCTTCAGGCCGTCCAGCCCCTTGATCTTTTTCTCGATTTCGATGGTCACCGAGGTCTCGATGTCGGCCGGTGATACACCTCGATAATCGGTGGAGATAAAGACGTTGGGAATTGTGATATCGGGTGAGCTTTCCCGAGGCAGCGTCAGGTAGCAATAGGTCCCGATGATAATCAGGACCAGTGCGAGCACCGCAACGGTCGTACTTTTCCTGACGGCGGTATCGGAAATGATCATGGCAGATTGTCTCCCGCATTGCTGAGGACCCGGACGACCTGAACGGGGCGTCCATCCTCGACATCACGATGTCCCTCGACGATCACCCGATCTCCGGCGTTCAGGCCGGAGACGATTTCAACCAGCCACTTTTCGGCGATGCCGGTGGTGACCGACCGTTTCCTTGCCACCCCGTCTTCCTCGATATAAACGTATTGTTCGTCGTTGCGAGAGATTATGCTGTAGAGCGGGACGGCCAGTGCTTCCGGTTTGCTGTCTTTGACGATATTGGCGCGAACGAACATGCCCGGCAGAATGGCATGGCCGGGATTGTCAAGAGCCAGCTCCAGACGATAAAGCCTGGCCATGCTATCCGGCGAGGCGGAGAGAAACGATCGGGAGCCGGTAACGATTTGGTCTTCAAGAGCCCTGACTTGCACGTCGATCTGCTCAAGTTCCCTGACCGCGGTAATATCCGATTCGGGAATACCGATAACCGCTTTGACCCGGTCGATTTGCAGGATTACGCCGATGGGATCGCCGATCCCGAGGAACATGCCCTCTTTCGCGTCCAGGCGGCGGATCACACCGTCGATCGGAGCGGTGACGCGGCACCGTTCCAGAAGCAGCCGAGCATTATCGAGGTCGGCCTTGGCCGTCTGCATTCGGGTCTTCTGTGCTTCCAGTTCGGCCACCGGGATGACCCCCTTGGCATGAACCTTCTGGTCGCGGAGAAAATCGGCACGGGCGAGTGAGTAAGCTGCTTCGGCACGGTCACGGGCGATACGGTAGTCATCGTCTTCGATCTGCAGGAGCAGGTCGCCGGCCTGTACCGGCTGTCCTTCTTGGACGAGCAGCCGTTCGACGGTGCCGGATATCTCGGCGAGCAGGTCGAGCCGAATCCATTCTTCGACGACCCCCGGAAGATTGAGTCGATTACTGATGGGCGCCGGCTGGACCGGTAGGACCACGGTGTTGACCGGTGGCCGCTCCTGTTTGACAGCCGCTGCCTGTTCGGCCTGGATCGCTGAACGCTTGCCGGCAATGGCGAAGGCGAGCACGATGATCAGAAGACACAGGGCCAGAAGGATGAAGCGGGGCAGGTTCCGCCAGATGAAGAAAACGATACGGCCGCGCCGACGCGTCGGTTGTTGATAGGATGAATTCATGTATCGCTGGCCTAAATTGTTGATGGTTTAAGGCCGTCTACGGCCTGATTGATCAGGGTCTTCATGGCTTCCGGCACTTCCTCCGTAGGAATCATGCCGTTGTACCAGCAGGACAGAACGAGCAGGTGGAGCGCCCAGAAATGACCGGCGATATGAAGCAGTTCCAGATCGCTCCTCAGTTCTCCGCGGCGCTGCGCCCCGCGATAAATAGGATAGAGGATCTCAAAATATTGGTTCTGCATTTCCAGGTCGGCTTCACCGTGATGTTCTCGAGGGAAAACTGATTCCTGCAGATAAATCCGGCCGAAATCTCTGTTTTCGGTAATGTGTTTGAATTCGGCCATGAATATCACCAGCAACTGTTCCTGCAGGGATGATTCCGGGTTGGTGTGGGCAGCGAGTTCGCTTCGGGTAAAATCGAGCTCTGCTTCGCAGAAGGCGTGGACGATCTCCTTTTTCGTCTGGAAATAACTGTAAACGGTTCCTTTACCGACACCGGCTTCACGAGCCAGTTCTTCGATGCTGGTCTGTTCGTAGCCGTTTCTGGAAAACAACTTAATTGCCGCATCGATAATCGCCTTACGTTTGTTGATCTTGTTTTGTTCTCGAACGGGGTGCATATATCCTCGACAGCGGGTACAAAAAGGGGAGGTGGTACTATTTGGTAAGCAAACGAATTCCGGAGGTAAGTGGTATGCTGCGCGGAGGTCGCGGATGACGTATACCCGGAAAATCGACCGCAGTCAATTTGTTTTTTCGACCCCGGTCGAAAAAATGTTGACCAGCACGGGGAGCTGATTTTCATCGATCGTTGAGACATCACGTCAAGGACGTTTAATAAAAAAATGCGGGGAAGTGACGCGAAGAGGTGCACATCGGCATGATTGATGTGCTGCCGGGGTATTATTGCTATTCTCTTGCATCTGCCGTATGGTTAACGGGTTTGTCTCTTTGTCGTCCGGGCCTGATGTGCCCTGTCAGCGCGGACCGGCCCATCTATATCTGTTGAAGAGGGAGCGATGGATCTTCAGGTTTTTGCCAGCGGTCTGTTGGCGCAACTTGCCGGTTGGCTGCAACTAGGTTACGCCTTTGGCGCGGGCATGGTGTCGGCGGTTAATCCCTGTGGCTTTGCGATGCTGCCGGTCTATCTTTCTCTTTATCTCGGTGCCGGAGACGAGCAGTTTGAGCAGCGTTCCTGGCCTGTTCGCCTCGGCCGTGCCGTTGGCGTCGCCCTGGTCGTCTCGGCCGGCTACGGCCTTCTCTTTGGTGTGATCGGTACCATTGTCTCGGCCGGCGGTTCTCTGCTGCTCGGTGTGTTGCCCTGGGTATCGGTGATAATCGGCGCCGCTCTCCTTGTCCTCGGTTTCTGGATGCTGCTCGGCAAGCATGTAGCCCTGGATGTCATGGTCCGCCTTTCGAGTCGTATCGGTGATCCGCGAACCATCAGCATTCGCGGCTTTTTCCTATTTGGCCTGGCTTTCGGCGCTACATC
>JAZBPM010000158.1:0-2949 GCA_036351615.1 Desulfofustis sp. | reverse complement strand
GCTTGAGCGCTACCAGCCGGGCCAGATCGGCACAGTCGCCGTCCATGCTGAAGATCGACTCGCTGACGATAACCGCTCGTTGGTACCGTTGCCGATCATGTTCAAGCAGCCGGCGCAGGTGCTCGTAGTCACGGTGATTAAAACGCTTGCAGGCAGCGCGGCCGACGCGCAGGCCATCGTGTAGGGAAGCGTGATTGAGTTTATCGGAGACGATCAGATCGTTTTTACCGAGCAGGGCCGGCAAAATACCGATATTGGCATGGTAGCCGGAGTTGAACAGCAGCGCGGGGCGGCCGTAGAGCCCGGCCAGATGGGCTTCAAGTCGATGGGCCACCGCGGTATCGCCGGTAAGCAGCCGCGATGAGGCAGTACCGAGGGCAAAGTGTTCGAGCAGTGCAGGCCCGCCCATGTCCATCGTCTCGTAGAATGCGGTCAGCAGAGCGCTGTCGCCAGCCAGTCCGAGATAGTCGTTGGAACTGAGGTTGAGCAAGGCCCGGCCGCCATCTTCGATGAGCGCTCCGCCACTGCGACCGTAGGGCCGAAGACGGCGCAGCATCCCGGCTTCGTCGAGCCGGTCCAGCGTCTGCCGATACGATATCACCGCTCAGCTCCCTCCTCGGAAACGGTAGCCGCTACGGCGGTGCACAGCGTCTGCAGGTCGTCATCTTCGATACAATAGGGCGGCATCAGGTAGACAAGCCGGCCAAACGGGCGCACCCAGACTCCTCTGGCGACGAAGCGCCGTTGGATGGCGACCGCATCCACCGGCCGCCGTAACTCGACCACTCCGATCGCCCCGAGCACGCGAACATCGGCAACCTGCGGCAAGCCTCGGCACGTGGCCAGTCCTTCGGTCAGGCCACGCTCGATACGGGAGACATTTTCACGCCAGTCGGAGGCGAGCAGCAGATCGATCGATTCAACCGCCACCCGACAGGCCAGCGGATTACCCATAAAGGTCGGACCGTGCATGAACACGCCGGGCGCCGCTGCAGAGATGGTCCGGCCGACTCTATCGGTGGCCAGCACTGCGGCAAGCGTCATGAACCCACCGGTCAAGGCCTTGCCGAGGCACATGATATCCGGGGTGATCTCGGCGTGGTTGCAGGCGAACAGCGCGCCGCTGCGGCCGAAACCGGTGGCGATCTCGTCGGCGATCAACAGCAGATCGTATTCATCGCAGATCCGGCGGGCCTCTTTCAGGTAGTTTGGATGATAAAAGCGCATACCGCCGGCGCCCTGGACGATCGGCTCCAGGATCAGGGCGCACAGCTCTTCTCGGTGTCCGGCTATCAACTCTTCCAGGGCCTCGCTATCTTCAGGGTCCCACTCATCGTGAAAGCCACACTGGGGCGGCGGAGCGAAATGGTATTTCGGCAGCACCCCGCCAAAGATGTGGTGCATGCCGGTCACCGGGTCGCAGACCGACATCGCATGGAAGGTATCACCGTGATACCCGGAGCGGATCGTGGCAAAGCGGCACTTATCGGCCCGACCGCGGGCGTGCTGGTACTGCATGGCCATCTTCATCGCGACCTCGACGGCGACCGATCCGGAATCGCACAGGAAGACCCTCTCCAGCCCGTCCGGGGCGAGGGCCACCAGCCGCCGGCCCAGCTCGACGGCCGGCCGGTGGGTCAGACCGCCGAACATCACGTGGCTCAGGGACGCCGCCTGCTCCTGCAGGGCCGCCACCAATCGGGGATGGCCGTAACCGTGAATCACCGACCACCAGGATGCCATACCGTCGATCAATTCGCGGCCGTCCATCAGGCGCAGCCGGACACCACTGGCCGAGGCCACCGGCAGGACCGGCAGTGGCTCGCTGATCGACGTGTAGGGATGCCAGAGATGGTCCCGGTCAAAATCCAGCAGGCTGCGGATTTCCGATTTCGATTCCACTGCTTACTCCTTGTTGCAGGCCACCGGCCGGTAGCCGAGGGACTCGATCATACCGATATCCTCGGCAATGCTGTTGCCGACGGTGGTCAGATAGTTGCCGACAATGGCCCCGTTGGCGCCGGCCAGGAAAAACCGATACTGCGCGGCGCCGAACCGGGCTCGCCCGCCGGCCAGCCTGATCACCGCACCGGGATTGATCAGCCGGAACAGGGCGATGGCGGTAAGCACGTCCTCAAGCGTCAATTCCGGCCGCTCGGCCAGCGGCGTACCGGGAATCGGGGTGAGGATGTTGATCGGGATCGACAGTACGCCGAGATCCCGCAGCTCGACCGCCAATTCCAACCGCTGCCGAAAACTCTCGCCGAGGCCGATAATGCCGCCGGAACAGATATCCATGCCGGCCTTCCGGGCGATCTCGATGGTTTCGACCTTCTCCTGCCAGCTATGCGTCGTACACACTTCAGCAAAGAAACTGCGACAGGTCTCCAGATTACAATGATACCGCCTGACCCCTGCGTCGACAAGCCGCCGTGCCTTTTCCGGGGTGAGAAAGCCCATCGAGGCGCAGAGGGAGAGTCCGGTTTCCTCTCCGAGCCGCTCGTACATGGTGGCGAAGACGTCGAGATCGGCGGCTACCAGCTCTCGGCCGGCGGTGACCAGGGAAAATCGCTCCACCCCGTGGCTCTCGTTCTCCAGGGCCTGCCGCCGCACCTCCTGATAGTCCACCCGGTCATACGTCTCAATGGCCGTTTGATAGCGCGACGACTGGGCGCAGAACCGGCAGTTTTCCGAGCACTTGCCGGACCGGGCGTTGATGATCGAACAATAATCGAAGCGATCGCCATGGATCCGGCGACGCAGCTCGTCGGCAGCCGCCCACAGCTCTTCCGGAGCGCTCTTGTCGGCCAGCTCCAGGGCTTCTTCCAAGGACAACTGCGCGCCACCGATAACCCGCTCTACCACCTCCCGCAGGTGCCGATCGCGCAACGGGCCAGGTCTGTTCCGGGTATCCTTGTCAGCCATTGATGTCAAGTTTTTGCAAACATT
>JAZBPM010000157.1:0-3380 GCA_036351615.1 Desulfofustis sp. | reverse complement strand
GGCTCAATAAAAACAGCTTAACAACAACATTTGTTTTAGATCTCTGATTCATTTTATGACTCCCCATTTTTTTCCGTTGAAAATCAGTTGATTTTAAGGACACACGAAACTTCCAGGCAGGCTTCTTCAAATCCATCTCCCTCGTTTCAGCTTTCGAAGCCGGTTCATCGGTGGCGCATTAACACCATCCACTGAACCGGCTGTTGGATTCCAATGGCGTCTGCCCTCAATCCGTGATCGTCCGGATCGCCGGCGGCTCGATCTCGAACGGCAGGGTCGCCTCCCGGTCGAAACGGGTGCCGCCCGTTCCGGGCAGGATCTCGAATCCCATGGAGAAGGCTACCATTGAGTTGCGGAGCAGGTCGAACGGTTCGCGGTTTCCCTTGAAGCTGGCCTTGCCCGCCTTGATCATGTCATCGAACGTGGCCACCCCCATCATGATCGAGTTCAGGTCGGAACGGTTGATCGTGATGGTCAGGTCTGGATTCTCCGCCTGGTAGCCTTCGATGCTCGTCATCGTCGCATTGTTAAGTTCGATGGCGTACTCCTCGCCATTGTCGGGAGTCACAAGATTAATGCTGTACTGCTTGCCCTCTACTTTCGTGCTGTCCATGCGGACCGCGAGATAGTCGAGCCACAGGCCAGTGGTCATCCCTTTGATCATGTCTGGACCGCTGGCCTTGGGTGAAGCCCCTTGCGGAATGCCGTGACGCAGTTCGTAGGCCCCGGCCAGGAAGCTGTTGCGCGTGCTGGAACTCTCCCGCTGGTAGCCGATTTGCTCGTATATGTCTGCCAACAGGTCTTTGGCGGCCTGGTTGTGCGGCTCAGCAAACACCAACTTGTTGAGAATCTCTACCGCATAGTAGTACTTGCCCTCATCGTAGAGTTCCTTTCCTTTGGCCATGATCTTGTTCTCACCACCCATCATCTCGACATACAAAGGCGCGGAGTCACGTGGCGACAGGGGAACCAGAGTGGCTGGGTTGGCATCCCAGTAGCCGATGTAGCGGTTGACTACAGCTCGGCTGTTATGCGCTTCGGAGCCGTGATAGCTGTGCACTGCCCACTGCTGCTGAAGGCTCTTGGGTTGCTTGTAAATATTGTGGATTTCGTTGATCGTCACGCCCTGGTTGACCAAATGAAGTACCTCGTTGTTAAGGTGGGCATAGGCATCACGCTGGGCGCGCATGATCTCAAGGACTCGATCGTTCCCCCAACGCGGCCAACTATGCGAGGCGAACATCACCTCGGCGTTATTTCCGAAGAGGTAGATAGCCTTGTTGATTTGCTTCGACCACTCCAAGGCATCGCGTACCATTGCGCCGCGCAGCGTGTAAATGTTGTGGATGGTGGCGCAGATGTTCTCCGCCGCCCAGAAAGCCTTCATATCCGGGAACCAGGTATTCATCTCCGCAGGCGCTTCCGTGCCGGGCGTGTTCTGGAAGACCATTTTGACCCCGTCGACAGTCATTTCTTCGATATCCTTGGACACGATCACATTGGGCTCGATCAGCCCAAGGTTGCCAGCCGCGGTGTTCTTGCCGATCGCCTGATCTACGTGACCAAATGGGCTGCGTGGCAGGAGCACGCCATACTGGTAAAACATGCGCCGGGTCATGGCGGTGCCGGCCATGACGTTCTCCGACACGGCATGATCCATGAACCCGACGGGGGCGATGATCTTGACCTTGCCGTTGCGAACATCGGCTTCGTCCACCACGCCGCGAACGCCGCCGAAATGGTCAGCGTGGGAGTGGGAATAGACCACAGCCACCACAGGACGCTCGCCAAGCTGTTCGTTGATGAACTTGAGCGCTGCCGTAGCAGTCTCCTTGCAGGTCAACGGGTCAAAGACGATCCAACCGGTCTTCCCCTTAATGAAGGTTATATTGGCAAGGTCATAGCCGCGAACCTGGTAAATTTTGTTCGGTTGAACCTCGTAGAGGCCATAAGCCATGTTGAGAATCGCCACACGCTGCAGCGACGGATGAATACTGGCAAAATCCTGCCCTTCTTCCAGCAACCAGTCGTAACTGCCGATATCCCAAGCGACGTGACCCGCTTCAGCCATGATTTGTTTGTATTCGGGCGCAGCGAGGAAGCCCCGCTTTGCCTCGTCGAAGTCCCTCTTGTCCGTGAATGGCAGGGCAGCCTTCTGTGCCTCCCGCAGCTTAATCGTATATTCAGAAGGCATCTTTCCCTTTGGGTCAAAGTGCTTGGTTGGATCCGTCGTGATGATCTCTCCTCCTCCAGCGGCGTAAGGGTGGCCGTTTAACCCAATAACCAATACAACTGCCATAAACATTGATGCAAAAAGCCTGATTTTCATACGTCCCTCCAATTGTTTTTTATGTTTTGGTTCAAAAATTTCTCTGTGCCTTTAATCAGATTTAGGTGTCTATATACTATATTTATAGTTTGATTCTTTGCATTTTTTTGGCTCGGTCTGGCTTCAATTCGTATAGAATTCGAGAATGCTTGGAAAGCACCTTAAGCGTGCTGACAAGGAGCCTGAAGTTCTCAGATCGGGTATGGGTATCCAAATCCTCCTGTGTTCTCCATTCCTCTATGATCTGCATGAGAGATGGATTATCCACACTCTGAAAAAGATTGAGCTTCACCAGTCCTTTCTCATTTTTTATCCTTTCGTTTAACAAGCGGACGGTCTGCATGAATTCCTTTTGCTTTGCCGCTGAAATTTCTAAAAAAAAGGTGATCGTGTTCATTCGCATTCTTTCTGTCTGGGACTCTCATTATAACGATTTTTTAGCAAGATGTGCGCCTAACGCTGAAGCTTACGTCAAAAAAATTATAATTTACTGTTTTTAAATATTATAATAGAATCGTTGGCCAACAAATACAATTCATGAACGCTTTCATAATTGATAAAAACCTCAACAAATGGTGGGAG
The DNA here is from genome assembly GCA_036351615.1 of Desulfofustis sp. Lineage (GTDB taxonomy): Bacteria > Desulfobacterota > Desulfobulbia > Desulfobulbales > Desulfocapsaceae > Desulfofustis. The sequence goes on along the minus strand of JAZBPM010000157.1, from coordinate 469 downwards.
CCTCAACAAATGGTGGGGTGAGATGACGGGTGGGGGAGTTAGAATTCATACGGCCTCCGCCAAAAGGGAGGGAATCCCAATTATTCAAAGTCGTATCTGATGATATCGAGCTTTTTCATCCTATAGCGGAGGGTGCTTGGATGCATGCCGAGCAGTTTCGCTGCACCTTTGGGGCCTTCAATACGCCAACCGGTTTTCTGAAGAACCTGAGATATGTGTTTTTTTTCGATGGCAGCCAGAGTGATTTCGCTGGCTGAAGTCTTTTTAATCTGTTCGATAACATAAGCAGCCTTTTCGGACAATTCCAGAGGGGTATCAAAGTTGGTAATCACCATCCTCTCGATAATCCCCTTTAGCTCCCTTACGTTGCCCGGCCAGTCATGCGTTCTCAATAGCTGCATCGTTTTTTCAGGGATCGTTGCGATATTTTTACCTGTCCGCTTGCTGTAATTCTCCAAAAAAAAGTGCG
>JAZBPM010000156.1:0-13604 GCA_036351615.1 Desulfofustis sp. | reverse complement strand
GGCAGACCTCCGAAGCTGAGGTTTTTGTATCCACCCGGTGAGGCCGGAGCAGCAGCGATGGCCGGACGCGTCATATCACAGCCGTCGGTAGTCGGTCCGAGAGCGTCACAATGTAGTATCATTGTCAGACTATAAGCGCTGTCCGCCTGTTTGGTAAGGATTTCCCGGCATCCGGCGAACAGGACCGGGGCATGGTATCCTGTCGGCAGCTCTCCTGCCTTGTCGGAAACGTCGCTTTACACTATGATAGACATATCATCACGCGATCTTGATCGACATGCACGGATCAGCTCATCACCTGTCACGGACATACCCGTCATGAAAAAGACGAGGACCTTCTTCTGGAAACTGGTTTTCCTGGCCTTGGCGGCGACGCTGATCTTTGTCTTTACGGTATTGCTGCTGATCTGGCACCAACTTGAACCAGGCCAGATCAGCCAGCTGCAGACCATCGCTTTTGAGCACGCCTATTATCTGCTGGCCCTGATTACCATTGTGCCGGTGGCTCTGTGGGTGATCTTCGAAGTCTGCTACACCAGGTTTTACCTCCCTCTCAAGCGCATTCAAGCTGAGATTCCGGTTATCTACCAGACAAACCCGGCCCATCGCCTCGAGCTGCAGGGAAACCGGGACGTCATGGATATGGCCGAAGCGATCAACGATTTTGCCAAACGCTATGAATACCTCAACGACCATATCGCCGAAGAGATCGGCTCCGCACGGGAAGAGACGGAAAAGGACCGGAACCTGCTGGCCTCGATCATGGCAGAACTGCCGTTGGGCATCATTATATGCAATAGTTACGGACGGATTCTGCTTTTCAATTCCCAGGCCAAACAACTCTTTGCGCGCACGCGAAGGCAAGAATCATCCGAGTATTTCCTCGGCCTCGGACGATCGATCTTCCACCTTGTCGATCGTGGGCTGATCGGCCGAGCCCTCGAAGAGATCCAGGAACGTCTGGTCGGCGGCAAGACAAGGATCGCCTCCTATTTCGTCAGCCAGCTCGGGGACGAGACGCTCTGCCTGGTTGAAACCATCCCGGTTCTTGACGAGCACCAGGCCATCACCGGGTTCGTGCTGAGCCTGCAGCACCTCTCCGAAACCCTGGATCGCTATGAGGCGATCAGTGAACAGCTGATTTCCTTTCGCCAGGTTCTGCATACCGAACTGGGCCGGATCGAACTCGAGTTTCCGGCAACAGCAGACGAAAGCGCGCTGCCGAACCGGGTCCGAAACCGGCTTGCCGTCGTTCGCGACGAATTCGAGATCACCTCCGCCGCCATCGTCGATGCAGCCTTTGAAACGATGCCGCTCGGCCGTCTCGATATCGAACGGTTGCTGTTCCTGATCCAGAAGAGTGCCGGCAGCGAAAAAAACATCAGACTCAATGTCGCCCCGTTCGATCGGCAGACCAGGATGCTCGGTGACACCTACTCCTTTGTCGCCGCTTTCGTGCTACTGCTCGAACACCTGGCGGCGCTGGGCAACACCGACGAGTTCGAACTGCAGGTCTCATCGGCGGCCGGCGATGTCGTCTTTATCTTGTCCTGGGAAGCACTTCCGATCAGCTGCGAGCGCATCACACAGCTCCTCGACGAAAAAAGCAGCAACCTGCCCCGATTGAGCTACGTGCTCAGACAGAATAAAGCCGTCCTGCAGCCGCTCCCCGCCCCGGACCATACCTGCCGACAGCTGCGAATCACCGCCCGGGCGGCGCCGGCCCTTGCCCGGACTACGGAATATCAGTCGCCGGTCATCACCGGTTCCCGACCGGAGTATTACGACTTCAACCTCTTCGAGGGTGACACCGACAACCAGGACCTGCTCAATGCCGCCCTCAGCTCCCTGACCTTCAGTGTCATCGACACCGAGACCACCGGCCTCGATCCCGGCAGCGACGATATCGTGGCCGTCGGGGCGGTGCGGATCGTCAAGAACAGGATCGTCTATCAGGATCGTTTCGAACAACTGGTCAACCCGGGCCGCGATATCCCCTTCGAATCTTACAAAATCCATGGTATCGACCAATCAATGGTTGCCGATCAACCGTCCATCGACACGGTCTTGCCGGCCTTTCACCACTATCTCGCGGACACGGTGCTGGTCGGCCACGATGTCAGCTTCGACTTGAAGATCCTCAAGCGTGCGGAACAGCGGTGCGGGATTTCCTTCAACAACCTGGCCCTCGACACGCTGCTCCTCTCGGCCGCCCTGCATCCCGTCCACAAGCAGCACGACCTGCAGAGCCTTGCCAAGCGCTACGGCGTCACCATTGTCGGTCGCCATACCGCCCTGGGAGACGCGCTCGCCACGGCGGAAATATTTCTCCGATTGATTCCGATTCTGCAGAGCAAGGGCATTATCACGCTGGAAGATGCGATTGCGGCATCGAAACGTATTTACTTCCGGAGGATACGGTACTGATCCACGGTTTTTCACCGGCAACCAACGAGGTCGTTCATGGAAGAAGCCTATCGCTACAAGCCCTACTGCTTGCTGTCCGAAGACGAATTCGCCGCCGTTGCCGGGCACCTCTACCGCGAGACCGCACCGAAGAAAACGGTCCTGCTGACCCAGGAAATTACCCCGGTCGATCGGTTTCGCGTGCTGACCTTCGGCGCCGCCCGGTTTTTCTTCGAATTCAATTTCAGCGAGACACTGAAACGGGACTTGCACCCGGGCGACAGCTTCGGCGGCATCTCGATCCTGCTCAACGAGGGAATTGCCACGAAAACCCTGCGGATCGAAGAAGACGCCGAAATGATCACCCTGGATGCCAACCATTTCCTTTCCTTGTGTGAAAAGAGCGGTGCCTTTACCGAATTTTTTACCAACGCCTTCGGCAAGAGCATGATCAACCGGACCTATGCCGGCATCATCTCCCGTCAGGTCAAGGACAAGGAGCTCAACCTGCCCTTTTTCAACCAGCCGATCGCCGCGATGTACCGAGCCGCCGTTGCCTCCTGCAGTGCCGACACCCCGATCAGCCAGGCCGCCCGTACGATGGCCGAATCCAACAGCAGCGCCCTGCTCGTACGAGACGATGAACGAATTGCCGGCATCCTCACCGACGCCGATCTTCGGAAAAAAGCGGTTGCCCGGCAACTGGACCTGTCCGGCCCGGTCGGGGCGATCATGTCGTCGCCGGTCATCAGCATCAGTGACCAGTCCCTGGTCTATGAAGCGTTTCTGGAAATGATCGACCAGGATGTCCGTCATCTGATGCTACTCGACCAACAGCGAGATGTTACCGGTATTATAACCGAAAAAGACCTTATTGTAGCCCAGACCAAATCGACGTATCTGCTGATCAAAACCGTCAAGGCGGCAAAAAACATCAGACAGCTGGAAAACATTCACGCCCGGCTGACCAGAATGCTGCTGACGCCGATCCAGAACGGGGCCAGCACCGAGTATATCACCAAACTGATCACCGCCTTCTCCGATGCCATCATCGACAAGACCATCACCTTCTCCATCGATGAACTCGGGCCGCCGCCCTGTCCGTTCGCCTTCATGATCATGGGCTCGGAAGGCCGCGAGGAACAGACATTCATCTCGGACCAGGACAACGCCATCGTCTACCAGGACCAGCAGGACCAAGCCAGGGCCGCCGCGGCTGAAGACTATTTCAACCGCCTTGCCGAACGGGTCTGCAACCAGCTCGATCGTGCCGGTTACCGGCTCTGCACCGGCGACAACATGGCGAAAAACCCGAAATGGTGCCAGCCGATGTCGGTCTGGCAGCATTACTTTCGGTCCTGGATCCGTACGGCCAACCCGCAGGACCTGCTCCACTCAAGCATATTTTTCGATTTTCGCGGGGTCTGGGGCGAGGTAGCGCTGGCCGACGAACTCAAGGAGAACCTGCTCGGATCGATCGACCGCTGGCCGGGATTCCTCAGAACCCTGACGGAGAACACGCTCTTTTTCAAACCGCCGGTAAACTTTTTCGGAAAACTGCTGGTCGAGAAAAAAGGAGCTCACAAGGGCTGTTTCGATATCAAGCTGGCCATCCTGCCGATTATAGATTTTGCCCGGATCTACGCATTGAAAAACAAGATCGCCGACAACAACACGCTCAGACGGCTCTTTCGGTTGCACAAGATGCGCGTTTTTTCCGACAAAGATTACCGCGATCTGGTGCAGACCTACAATTATCTCATGAGGCTCAGATTTCTCCGTCAGATTACGGTAATCATCGACGAGCAGCAGCAGCCGGACAATTATATCAATCCGGAACACCTCTCCTATCTCGACCGGGCTATGCTGAAAAGCGCCTTCAAACGGATCGAAAAATTTCAGCAAAAACTCAATTTCGACTTTACCGGCACCCTCTGAATCAATCGCCCGGGTGTCGGTCAGCATCGGGAACCGCTCAATATTTCAACACAAGAGAGACCTGGAAAAAGTGATGCGGCGACTCTCGGAAAGACATTTTTTCCTTGAGCAATACTTAAATGCATGATAAGGAAAATTGATATATAGGCTAGGTTATTACTGTTTCGCAGTACCCCATGGGCACCATATCCGGTTATCTCCCCCTGCGTTAACCGGACACCGGGTTCTGCCAACCGGCGGCACGGAGATGATGGTGCCGGTACCTGGTTGCTTGCCGTCATCTTCTTCGATTCGAAACGCCTCAGCACGACTCAAGGTTTCGCCGCTTGCGGCCGAGGCCTGAGATAGTTCCCGGACTAGTCCGGTCGGTCCAGCAGCGGGCCTGCCGACAGCCTCGTGTACGCTTGTCCCACACCCCCGGCGAGGCCCTTTTCCCGCCGGGGACGCCCGGTTTTTGGCGAACGGCGGCAGCGTTCGCAGCACAACGGTTTCTGTCGCCGAACCGCCCGAAAGCGGCGTGTATTTGACCGGCTGGCCCGGCTTCTTTTCGATAAGCAGGGCGACTCGAGAAACAGCAGGAAACCTTGAAAAACGAACAAGGAGCGACAACCATGAGCGAAAAGAACATCGTTGAAACCTCTGCAGCCGAAATCGCCGTCCATTGGCAGGAAGAGGACTATTTTGCTCCCTCTCCGGCCTTCATCCACCAAGCCAACCTGGTCGATGAAACTCTTGCCGATCGCTTCAGCCTCGATAATTTTCCCGATTATTATACCGACTTTGCCGAATTGCTCACCTGGTACAAATACTGGGATGAGGTACTCGACACCAGCGACGCACCCTGCTGGAAATGGTTCAGAGGTGGTAAACTCAACGCCAGTTACAATTGTATCGACCGTCATCTGGCCAAAAACAAGAACAAGACCGCCATTCACTTCGTCCCGGAACTGGAGACCGAACGGGTCGACCACATCACCTATCAGGAACTCTACGTCCGGGTCAACGAATTTGCCGCACTGCTGCGCAACAGCGCCGGGCTCAAGCGCGGTGACCGGGTCACCATCCATATGCCGATGTCGGTTGAACTGCCGATCACCATGCTCGCCTGCGCCCGGCTCGGCGTCATCCACTCGGTGGTTTTCGGCGGTTTTTCGGCCAGTGCCTGTGCCGACCGGATCGTCGATTCAAACAGCCGGGTGTTGATCACCATGGACGCCTATTATCGCGGCGGCAAGCTGCTCGACCACAAGACGGTCGACAACGAAGCCTGCGGGCTCGCCGAAAAAGAAGGGCAAAAGGTCGACAAATTGCTGATCTGGCAACGCTATCCCGGCAAGATGTCGTCAAATGCCGAGATAGTTGAAGGACGCGATGTAATCGTCAACGACGAACTGAAAAAATACTACGGTGCCCGTATCGAACCGGAACAGATGCTCGCCGAAGAACCGCTCTTCCTGATGTACACCAGCGGCACCACCGGCAAACCGAAAGGGGCGCAGCACGGGACCGGCGGCTATCTCGCCTACGTCACCGCAATGTCCAAATACATCCAGGACATCCATCCGGAAGACGTCTACTGGTGCATGGCCGATATCGGCTGGATTACCGGCCACAGCTTCATTGTCTACGGCCCGCTCGCCTTGTGCGCCTCGACCGTCATCTACGAGGGTATCCCGACCTATCCCGACGCCGGCCGCTGCTGGCGTATCGCTCAGGATCTCGACGTCAACATCTTCCATACCGCACCGACGGCAATCCGCGCCCTGCGCAAGGTGGGACCGGATGAACCAGCCAAGTACAACTACTTCTTCAAGCACATGACCACCGTCGGCGAGCCAATCGAACCGGAGGTCTGGAAATGGTATCACAAGGTGGTCGGCAAGGGCAAAGCGGTCATCGTCGACACCTACTGGCAGACTGAAACAGGCGGCTTTCTCTGCGCCACGGTGCCGGGCATGCAGTTGATGAAGCCGGGCAGCGCCGGACCGGGCGTTCCGGGCATCCATCCGATTATCTACGACGAAAACGGCACGGTGATTCCGCCCGGCGCCGGAAAGGCCGGCAACATCTGCATCCAGAACCCGTGGCCGGGCTGCTTCCAGACCATCTGGGGCAATCGTGAACGGTTCGTCGACACCTATTTCAAGATGTACAACAAGAACCCGAACAGCAAGGACTGGCGCGACTGGCCATACCTGACCGGCGATGCCGCGATGGAAGCGGCCGACGGCTATATTCGTGTGTTGGGACGGATTGACGACGTCATCAACGTCTCCGGCCACCGCCTCGGTACCAAGGAAATTGAATCGGCGGCACTGACCGTTCCCGAAGTCGCCGAAGCGGCGGTGGTGCCGGTCATCCATGATGTCAAGGGCACCGAGCCCGAACTCTACGTGTCGTTGCGCCCCGGTTTCGAACCATCACCGGAGCTTCGCCAGAAAGTGGCCGATGCCATCGTCACCCAGATCGGCAAGATCGCCCGCTGCAAGAACGTTTATATCGTTCCCGATATGCCGAAGACCCGCTCCGGCAAAATCATGCGGCGGGTTCTCGGCGCCATTTCCAACAAGGGTGATGTCGGCAACGTGATGACCCTGGCCAACCCCGAAATCGTTGATGAGATCAAGGGCATGGTCGACTGATCGGCATGATGCCGACTCAGCCGCTCGACCGGACGGCGGGCCCGATTACGGACCCGCCGTCGCATCGACCGACGGCTACCCCGCGCTGACAGATGGTACTTGCCGGGCGCAGGGCAGCTGGCTGATCATGGTATTACCGTCACTCCGCATTGCCCGGCGATAACTCCAACAGGAAAAGGATTTTTTCATGAACGACACGACCGGCGTCGCCACCGCTGCCCCGCCCACCCATCAGTTCGGCAAGAGCAGGATCACACTGCTCAAATTTCTGATCATCTGTCTGCCGCTCTGGCTCAGCGCCAAATTCTACACCGGTCCGTATCACGAGCAAGTTGGGCTCTATCTGGCCGGCATTTTTTATCTCATCTGCTGGGCACTGCTCATCCAGATAGTCCTGCCGCGCTTGCGCGAGACACCGCTGTTGATCGCGCTGTTCCTGGTCTTTTGCGCCGTGGAACTGCTTGCCTGGCAGGCACCCGAACTGCTGCAAGGAGTTAGTGTGACGCTCGATAACCGAATTGTTATCGGCGCTCACTATTCCCTGAACAAGATTCCCTATTACGGCGTCGGCGCCTTTATCTGCTATTTCATCCTGAAGGCCTGCCGATCCAATTAAGGGGAGTGTCCTGGAGCCTGGCGGGTTGCGGCACGTTGCCCGCCACCTGCTCAACCTGCCTTCCTCTCACCGGGTAGTACAGCCCGGTGAGAGGGTAACTGCCGCTCAAAACGGACCTGACTGGCCCGCAGCAATTGAAAAGGGGGCTGTCGATTATTCGGCAGCCCCCTTCCTTCGTACGCTATCAGTTGTCAGTTGCCTAGCCCCACAACCCCCAACCGAAGGAAGCGGTGAACAAAATGGCGAAGGCGACGACGATGATCAGCCAAATGTCTTCTCTTGCCATGACGATCTCCTTATCAATGGATGATTAATCGTTAGATCTCCTTGACCACGATGTTCTGATCGGTGTCTGCCCGCGCGATCTGCTCGGCGGACGTCGTCGACATCTCGGCCTTGAAGCACAGGGCCCACATCATCACGATACCGACGATCCACCAGACGATCTGCCAGGACCAGAGCGGGGCGAAACCGGCGAAGGAGAAGGCCGAGTTGCCAAGCATACACAGCGGTCCAATGGCAAAGACGTACCAGAGCGGTACCAAGAACTTCATTGCATTCCGCCATTTCTGGCCGGTTTCAGACGGCGAGTCAATGGAGGTCAGCCATTCACGAACCTCGGCCTGCCGCTTGATCGTCTCCTCGTTATCCTTGATCCCCAGACCGCGACACAGGTAAGCCAGCACCAGACCGGCGAATAGACCCCAGAACGCGGTGTGCATTGACAACGGGTACTGATACCAGAAATAGGTTACGAAGCAGGCGACAATTGCGCCGAGCAGGCCGATGACCACCCCGATGGACGGATACTTGAAGCCGTAATGGACACCCATCAGCATCAGGTACATAATAAACCCGAACGAGGTGGCAAAGCCGCCGATCATGACGATCGCCCCCGGCGCAGTCAGGCTGACGACCACCGCCAGAATGGTGAGCGTCGTGACAAAGAAACGGTTGGCCCAGATCTGCTCGGCATGGCCGGCTTCCTGCTTCTTGAAGTAACGCCAGTAGACGTCACGCAGGATGATCGTGCCGCCGGTGCCGATATAGGGTGCGGCGGTCGAGTGGATGGCGGCGATGATGCCGAGGAAGACGATGGCCATCATCGGGCCGGGCAGCAGATAGTTCATCAGCATCGGCACCAGGTCACCGTCGACCTGCGGTGCGATGAGCCCCTGGTTCATCAGGATACGCCCGCCCATGCCCTGAAAAGCGGTGAAGAAGAACAGGGCCAGACCGACGACAAAGGTGGACATGAAGACCTGTTGCCAGGCCAGCGGTTTCGGCGAAGACATACCGTAGTTCCAGAGGATGAAGGCCGGCGAGGACTGGATGCCCATCAACGCGAACATATAGGTGAGGATCATCACCGCCGTCCAGCCACCGGTCCCGAGGCCGAATTTCATCAGGCTCGGCACCTCCACGTATTTCGCTTCAAACCCCTGAACAGCCTGGGTGAACGAACTCCAACCGCCGATCGCATCGGCGGTGACGGTGTACCAGCCGAGCACGACGATACTGGTCACCAACAGGATGAACTGGATAACCCCGACCCAGGTCGATGCCTTGAGGCCACCGGTCACCACATAGAACCAGACGATAAAGGCCATGAAGAAAAGACCGGCGGTATAGGGCACGCCGGCAACGATCTGGAACAGCTTGGCGGCGGCGATCAATTGCAGACCGGTATAGAACATCGAATAGAGCACGGCCGACAATACGGTCAACCAGCGGATCGCCTCGTTGTTGTAGTAATAGGCAAACATGTCGCCCGGGGTGACAAAACCGTAGCGCTTGCCCATCAGCCAGTTCCGTTTGGCGAAAAAGGCGCCGGTAATCGGAATGGTCAGAACGTAGAACGAGGCGAAGGCATAGGCCAGCCCGTCACGCCAGATCAGGCCGGGGTGACCGACCGTGGTCCAGCCCGAAAACGAGGCGGCCGTTGCCGCCATCAAAAAGGCGATAAAGGGGATCGAACGACCACCGATGGCATACCCGGAGGCGGTTTTCTCGGTGAAGTATCCCCTCAAACCCCACCAGAAGCAGTAGATTATGTATAGTCCCAGAAAGATATACACCCATGTTCTTGGTTCCATCGTACCTCCCCTCCTTTCATCGTCTCGCGATTGATCTGGCTGGTTAACAGAATGGTTACCAATTGATGGCAGATCTCCGGGATGCCGCATCACCTCCTTTCCCGGCCGAGGTGCTCGAGTTTCACGTTTGTTGCCGTTCCGTCCCCCTGACACGGCCAGCAATCGTGGAGCCGCCGGTGTTACCGTCGACCAAAACGTTCACAAATAGTGATAAGAAACGCCACTTTTCCTTATTACTGTATAGATTAGCTGATGGCAAGCATCATTTTATTTTATTTTATTTGCAGTCTCGCATTCCACATGAGCGGTGGTGCTTGTCTGATACCCCGGTTTGCACTATGATTGTGCGTGGAGGCACTTCCCGCCGCCACCGCATAATTTTAGCCTGCGCCTCTTGCCATGGAGATTGCCATGCCCCCTGAACAGATCACTTCGGACGGAACAAACTCTCCTTATCCGTCGGCTCTCCAGGATTTTCGGGATATTCAATTCAATGCCCCGATCGGCATCTTCACCTCCACGCCCCAAGGGCGTTTTGTCTACGCCAACCCCGCCCTCGCCAGAATGTACGGTTATGACTCCGTGGAGGAACTGCTCGGCTCGGTCGATGATCTCGTTAGGCAGACGTATGCCGAACCGGCCGACCGGGCATTCTTTGTCAGCCAGCTTGAAAAATATGGTGAAATCATCAACGACGAATGTCGTCTGCGTCGCAAGGACGGTTCTTTCTTTTGGGTTTCCCGCACTGCCCGGCTGATCAAGGACAAAAACAGTAAAAAAATATATTATCAAGGATTTACAACCGACATAACCGCCCGCAAAGAGGCCGAGCAAGAACTTCAGACGAGCCGGGAGCGGCTCCACAGTATCTTCCGGGTAGCACCAACCGGCATCGGCGTGGTCAAGCAGCGCGTTCTCGTCGACGTCAACCGGCGAATCTGCGAGATGACCGGCTATCATGCCGACGAGTTGATCGGCCGCAACGCCCGGATGCTCTACCCGAGCCGTGCCGATTATGAATTTGTCGGCGACGAAAAATACCGGCAGATCGCCATCAGCGGCACCGGGTCGGTGGAAACCCGCTGGCAACGCAAAGACGGTAAAATCATCGATGTGCTGATGGCCTCGACGCCGCTAGACCCGAACAATCTGGCCAAAGGGGTCACCTTCACCGCTCTGGACATCACCGAACGCAAACAGGCCGCGGAAGCGCTCCGCCAGAGCGAGGAACGGTTTCGCTCAATGGTAGAGGGTGCACCCGAACCGATCTTCATTCAGACGCAGCTGCGTTTTTCCTACCTCAACCCGAAAGCAATCGAGTTATTTGGAGCGAGTCACGCCGAAGAGCTTGTCAACACTCCGGTGATGGAGCACTTTCACCCGGATTTTCACGATATAGTCCGAGAGCGAATCCAGGTACTCAACGAAGAGCAGCGCTCGATCGACGAACGCCAGGAACTGCAGTTCATCCGTCTCGACGGGTCGACCGTCTGGGTGGAAACGAGCGGTCACCCGATCGTCTATCAAGGGCAACGCGGCGCCCTGGTCTTTGTCAGAGATATTTCGCAGCGCAAGGAAGCGGAGAAGGAACGTGACATGCTCCAGCAGCAATTGGTGCAATCCCAAAAGATGGAATCGATCGGCCGGCTGGCCGGCGGCATCGCTCACGACTTCAACAACATGCTCGGGGTGATTCTTGGCCATGTCGAAATGGCCATGGAAGACCTGCCTCCCGATCAGCCGCTCTTCGCCAGCCTCCTGGAAATTGAAAAAGCGGCTGAGCGTTCGGCCAAACTCACGGGGCAATTGCTCGCCTTTGCCCGCAAGCAGATCGTCGCGCCCCGAATCATCGATCTCAACGATACGGTCACCGGCATGCTGCAGATGCTGCGCCGCCTGATCGGCGAGCAAATCGACCTGCTCTGGCTGCCCGGTGCAGAAGCCAAACCGGTTAAAATGGATCCCACCCAGATCGATCAGATCCTGGCCAATCTCTGCGTCAATGCCCGCGACGCCATTGCCGACTTCGGCAGTATTACCATCGAGACGGATAGCGTGCTCGTCGACGAGTCCTATTGTGCCGCGCATCCGGATGCCCAACCGGGCTACTATGTGCTGCTCGTCGTCAGCGACGATGGTTGCGGCATGGGTCCGGAAACCATCGAACACCTTTTCGAACCCTTCTTTACCACCAAAGAAGTAGGCACCGGGACCGGACTCGGTTTGGCGACGGTCTACGGCATCGTCCGACAAAACGGGGGGTTCATCAATATCTACAGTGAAACGGGACACGGCACGACATGCCGGATCTACCTGCCGCGCCACCGGAGTCAGCAGGAAACCACCGTCGACGACGACGGCCACGCCCCCGAAGCGACCGGCCATGAAACCATCCTGCTGGTCGAAGATGAACCGATGATTCTCGACATGACTCGCGCCATGCTCCAGCGCCAGGGATATCGGGTGCTGGCCGCCGCCAGGCCGAGTGAAGCGAAAAAACTGGCGGCAAGAGAGAGCGGGATCATTGACCTTTTGATCACCGACGTGGTCATGCCCGAGATGAACGGTCGTGATCTGGCCGAACAGCTCAAAGAGCTTACTCCGGAACTGAAGACGCTCTTCATGTCTGGTTATACGGCCAATGTTATCGCACACCACGGCGTCTTGGACGGAGGTGTGTCGTTCATCCAGAAGCCATTTTGCAAAAAGGAGCTTCTCGCCAAGGTCAGAGAGGTGCTGGACCGGCACGACAAACCTCCTTCCTGATTGTCGCCGGCGCTGCGAACTCGTCAGCCTCATTTTTCCACACCGCAGAAGCGTTCACCAGAGAGGAAGAAAATAGTATGGAATTGTTGAACAAAATACTTTCTCACGTCGACTGGAAGCTCCTCCTGACCACTTCGCTCCGTATTGTGCTCGTCCTGGCCATCGCCTGGATTGCATTGCTCATGCTGCATAAAGTGCTCGAACGGCTGGAACGACGCCTGATCAGAAAGAGCGTCGATAGCGCCGAACCGCCGACCGAATCGGCAAAGCGAGCGGAGACGCTGGTTCGGCTCATCCGCCAGGCACTCCATATCGCGCTTTGGCTGACAGTCGTACTGATCCTGCTGCGTGAGTTGGGCATGGACATCGCTCCACTGCTGGCCAGCGCCGGAGTGGTCGGCCTTGCCATCGGTTTCGGTGCACAGAACCTGGTGCGCGATTTTATTTCCGGCTTTTTCTTCATCCTGGAAAACCAGATCCGGGTCGGCGACGTCGCCGTCATCAACGGTACCGGCGGTTTGGTTGAGCAGATCAACTTTCGGACCATCGTGCTGCGTGATCTGTCCGGCGTCGTACACACCTTTCCCAACGGGACGGTGACCACCTTGGCCAACCTGACCAGGGACTGGTCGGCCTATGTTTTCGATATCGGCGTTGCCTACAAAGAGGACACCGACCGGGTGATCACGATCATGAAACAGGTCGGCGCCGAACTCCTGGCGGATCCTGAATACGGCACGGCGATGCTGGAGGAACCGGAAATCTTCGGCGTCGACCGTCTCGCCGATTCGGCTGTGATCATCAAGGGGCGGATCAGGACCAAACCGAGCCGTCAATGGGCCGTCGGCCGGGAATACCTGCGCCGGATCAAAGCAGCCTTCGACCGTGAACAGATCGAGATTCCGTTTCCGCACAGCACTATCTATTTCGGCGACAAAGAGTTGTCTCCTGAGATGAAGCTACTGAAGGCGTTTAACCAAGAAAACAACGGACAGGCGAATCCATAACCTGACTGGCACACTATGAAACGATTCAAGAACATCCTCTTTCTCAATCAGAGTGGCACAAGCCACGTTGCGGCGCTGGAACGGGCCGTCTCTCTTGCCGAACACAATTCCGCCGAACTGACCATCCTACAAG
>JAZBPM010000155.1:0-8927 GCA_036351615.1 Desulfofustis sp. | reverse complement strand
GTGCCCGCGCCATCTGGGCTGCAAGGCGGTCATCACCCGCTCTTTCGCCCGCATCCACGAAACGAACCTGAAAAAGCAGGGCGTTTTACCGCTGACGTTTGTTGACAAAAGCGATTATGAAAAAATCCAGGAAGGCGATCGCATCGACGTGAAGAAGCTCGTCGACATCGCCCCCGGCTCCGAGGTGACAGCAGTCCTCCACCACCGGGACGGCACATCCGAGTCGCTGCTCCTCAAACACTCACTGAACGACGAGCAGATCGCCTGGTTTAAAGCGGGCTCGGCGCTGAACCATTTACGCGCCGCCTGAGCGTCGCCACCCCGCACCGTGCAGATTATCACCACCCACAAGAACACCGACTTCGACGCCCTCGCCTCGGTCATCGGTGCAACAATGCTCTATCCAGGCGCGGTGGGCGTCGTCCCGACTTCGGTCAACGCCAATGTGGCCCGGTTCCTGTCGACGCACAAAACGGCATTCAATATCGTCCTCCCCGGGGAAGTCGATCTGCAGCAGGTCAGACGCCTCATCGTCGTCGATACCGATCAGTGGCGGCGCCTTGAAAGAATGGACGACCTGCGCCGGCGGGACGATCTGGAAATCGTGCTGTGGGATCACCATCAGAACGACGGCGATATCGAGGCGCACTGGAGCTGCCAGGAACCAGTCGGTGCCACGGTGACCCTGTTGGTGCGGGAGATGAAAAAACGGCAGATGGAACTCAACCCGCTCGTCTCAACAGTGCTGTTGATCGGCCTCTACGAAGACACCGGACACTTGAGCTATCCTTCGACGAAGGCCGAAGACGCTGCTGCCGCCGCCTACCTACTGGCCAACGGCGCCGACCTCAACGTCGCCTCGGTCTTTCTCAACCCCCCGTACGAAGAAGAGCAGCGGGACATCCTCTTCACGATGATGCAGGGAACCGAGCGCATCAAACACCGACACGATACGATCGGCATCAATATCGTCGAGTTGGACCGAAAGATACCGATGCTGGCGGCGATCGTCAGCATGTATCGCAAGATCATCAATGCCGATGCGGTCTTCGTTATCTTCATCAATGACGAGACGAGCAGCACCGTGATCGGACGCAGCGGCATCGACCGTATCGATATCGGCGCGATCCTGAGGGAATTCGGAGGTGGCGGGCACCCGGCCGCCGGTTCGGCTACCGTCAAGAGTGCTGACTATACACCGAACGAGATCAAAGGAAAAATCATCGATAGTATCAAACACCGGAAAAGCAGGGGGGCAACAATCGCCGACCTGATGTCGTTCCCCGTCACCATCGTCGACGGCTCCACCCCGATGCACGAGATCCGCACCATCATGCAACGCGAAAAGATCCGGGGTGTTCTCGTTGGTAATGAGCAGCAGTTAGACGGCATCATCGTGCTCTGGGACCTGAAGAAACTCAAACGGGAAAGTCAGTGGAAAAGCCCGGTCAAGGCCTTCATGGCCCGGGATATCATCACCATCCCGCCCGATCTTCAACCATCTGAAGCGGCACAATTGATGGTCAAAAAGAATATCGGCCACCTGCCGGTGGTACACGACTGCACGGTGATCGGTATCGTCACCCGAACCGATATCCTGACCTACTTCTACGGCCTGCTGCCCGAGTAAACGATCAGAGAGCAATCTCCTTGTTTTTCTCAAGTTTCTTACGACAAGACGGACAGATACCGACAAACTCGACCCGGTATCCCGTTATCTTGTACCCACCGGCCGATTCCTTAGTCGACACCCCGGACAGCTCCCGATCAAATGTGATATTGTCGACCCGGTGGCATCGAAGACAATAGATATGATCGTGCTCAACGACATTGTAGTCAAATCGTTTCTGGCGACCGCTGATTTCCAGCTTGGCAATGATTCCGGCGGCGGACAGGGTCTCGAGGTTGCGGTAGACGGTGGCCAGACTGATACGAGGCATGGATTTTTTGACCCGTTCATACAATTCGTCGGCGGTGAGATGTTGGCGACTCGCCCGTAACTCTTTCAGGATTATCTCACGCTGGTTGGTCATTCGCAAAACCATGTCGGCCCCTTGCAATAATTATTATCAATACTAGCTGATAATAATTGCTGTGTCAATTGCCGTTTCCCGTTCCCTCCAGCAGTCACCCCAGCCACGTGTCATCGTAGTCAGCCACGAGAACTCGCTTGAGCACGGCAGGAATACCTCTTGCCGTACCGGCGGTAGCGATGCTAAAGTTGACCGTTCCGGCGACAATTGCGGCCCGATTCGGCGGCCAGACATGTAATCTACGGCTTCGACAGCACCATGGCCCTTCTTGACGTAATCAACCTGCAGAAACGATTCCGCTCCACCATGGCCGTCCGGGATGTCTCGTTTTCGGTCGAAACGGGCAGCTGTTTCGGGCTGCTCGGACCAAACGGCGCCGGCAAAACCACCACTATGGAGATCATCGAGCAGATCATCCCTCCGTCCGGCGGCACCATTCTCTACGAGGGTCGACAACGGGATCAGCTTTTCCGGGAAGAGATCGGCATCCAGTTTCAACACACCTCTTTGCTCAATTTCTTATCGGTGCGGGAGACGCTGGACTGTTACCGAGCCTTGTACCGCACCCAGGCCGACCTCGCAGAATTGATCGAACGTTGCGATCTGACGCCTCTACTGGAACGGCGTAACAACCAGCTTTCCGGCGGCCAACGACAACGATTGATGCTGGCCCTGTCCCTGCTCAACCGACCGAAACTGGTTTTCCTCGACGAACCGTCCACCGGCCTGGACCCGCAATCGCGCCGCCATCTGTGGCAGATTGTCCAGGACATTAAGGCGGGTGGCACGACCATTATGATGACCACGCACTCCATGGAAGAGGCGCAATTTCTGTGTGATATGATCGCCATCATGGACCAGGGCCTGATTGTCGCCGAGGGCAGTCCACGTCGCCTGATCACCACCTATTGCAAGACCAACACCATTACCTTGTCCCACGCTTCCACCGCCGGTTGCCTGGAATCGCTGAGCATGCCCTATTCCGTCGATGGCGGGTCGGTAGCCATTCATACCGAAGATGTGGACACCACATTGAAAGAATTGCTTTCCTGCGGCGTCAATCTATCGGAAATGGCAGTCCATTCAGCTAATCTCGAAGATGTGTTCCTCCATCTCACCGGGAAAAAACTCAGGGATTAGGAGGAGATCGGCATGAATCCGCGACGGATCTGGATCATGTTTCTGGCACGTAATAAGGAATTCTTTCGGGACCGGGCAGCGTTCGGCTGGAATTTCGCGTTCCCGTTTCTCGTTATCATCGGCTTCGGTGTCATTTTCAGTGACCAGAACACGCAAAAATTCACGGTCGGAGTGTTTCCCGAGACCGGCTCCGTCGTCGAAACGACAACCACCACGGTAACCGATGCATTTCTGCAAACCAACGCCATCAAGCTGGTGCCGATTGCAACGCAGGCCGAAGGACTCGACAAGATCCGGTTGCACAAAATCGACCTGCTCCTCGACTCCACCGCCGACATGCCGACCTATTGGCTCAACAGCGACTCACCCAACGGAGCTATCGCCGAACAGCTCTACCTGGCGAGCCTGAGGGCCAATAACGCTGTGCCGACCAACCGGCAGGTGATCGACGGCGAACAGGTCCGCTATATCGACTGGTTCTTCCCCGGCATCATGGCGATGAACATGATGTTCTCGGCACTCTGGGGGGTCGGCTATATTATCGTTCGATACCGGAAAAATGGCGCGCTGAAGCGCCTCAAGGCGACTCCTCTGACCGCTTTCGAATATCTCAGTTCGCAGCTGCTGTCACGTATTTTTCTGCTGATGTTCACCTTCGGGATAGTCTGGTTCGGCTGTGATCTAATCTTCGATTTTCGAATGCAGGGCTCATTGGCGCTCTTTCTCTTTACCTTTTTTCTCGGCGGTCTCAGCCTCTGCTCGATCGGGCTGCTGCTAGCCGCTCGCGGCACCAGCGAAGAATTCACCAGTGGCGCTCTGAATTTCATCAGCTGGCCGATGATGTTTCTCTCGGAAGTCTGGTTTTCTCTTGAAGGAGCCCCGCAGTGGGTCCAGCAGGTCTCCTGGTTGTTGCCGCTGACCCATCTCTTAAAAGCGGCGCGCAAGGTGATGAACGAAGGTGCCGGACTCGTTGACATTCAGCTCGAGTGCGGTCTGATGATCCTCACCTCGGTACTGTTTCTGACCTGTGCCGCGCGATTATTTTCCTGGAATGAATGATGGCTGTATCATCCCGCTTTACCCGGACCAGACTGTTGCTCGGCGACCAGGCCTTTGCTCGCCTAACCGCTGCTCATGTTGCCGTGATCGGTCTCGGAGCAGTCGGCGGTTATGCCGTGGAAGGACTGGCTCGCGCCGGTGTCGGCCGTCTGACCGTCGTCGACTTCGACACCATTCAGCCAAGCAATATCAACCGCCAGATCCTCGCCCTCGAATCAACCATCGGCCAGGCCAAGGCTGTCGTCGCCCGACAACGGATTCTCGACATCAATCCGGCCTGCCGGGTTGATGCCGCTACCTGCTTTGCCGATGCCGATACAATCCGTGACATCCTTGCACTGCGTCCCGACGTTGTCATCGACGCCATCGACTCGCTTAATCCTAAGGTGCAGGTGCTGACCGCCTGCCACCGGCATTGCATCGCCGTCTTTTCCTCGATGGGCGCCGCGCTGCGCCGCGATCCGCGGCACATCAAGATCGGCGACATTGCCGATACCAGCAGCTGCCCATTAGCCCGGCGACTGCGCAAACGGTTACGCAGCGCCGGCATCACCTCGGGTATCACCTGTGTTTATTCCACGGAACCGGTCGACTTTGACTATCAACCGCCCACCGATACGGACCACGCTGACAGCGACCCGGCGGGTCGCGGCAGGACCCGGCGAACCCTTGGCAGTCTGCCCACCCTGACTGCCCTGTTTGGTCTGTTGCTGGCCAACGAAGTCATCTTATGGTTAGGTGGGGAATCATTATGATCAGGACCTTTATCGCTCTGCAACTCGACCATTCGATCCGCACCCGGCTCAACGAACTGGGCCGAACTATTCCGGGCGCCCGTCCGGTGCCGACGGAACAGATTCATCTGACCCTGCGCTTTATCGGCGATATCGACAGCGCCCTCTTTCATGATGTCAGGGATGGGTTGGCCGGTGTCGAAGCTGAAGCTCCAACCCTGTCGATCCGCGGAGTCGGCCATTTCCCGCCGCGTGGCGCGCCACGGGTCATCTGGGCCGGGGTTGAGCCGACGGCAGCACTTGTCGCGGTGCGCTCGGCCATCAACCGTGTTCTGGCCGAGGTCGGGATCGGTGCCGAAGAACGAAGCTACCACCCGCATGTCACTGTCGCACGCCTGAAAAACAGCTCAATCGGCCGAATAGCCGACTTTCTGACGAGCAACAGCCTGCTCCAGTCGCCACCCTTTACCATTACCTCCTTCACACTGTTCACCAGTGCACTGACGGCCAAAGGTGCGATACACCGCATTGCCGCGGAATACCCACTGCGCCCTCGATAATTCGCACGGCAACCTGGCTCCGGCCTAAATGGCGGGCCGGAGGAACTGTCGCGACTAGTTTTTTCCGCCGTAACGGCGGAAAACCGGGACCTGCAGGACAACCATCGCGCCAAGGATGACGATGATCCCGGGCAGCACCCGCGGTGCCGGCCAACCGCGCCCGAGCAGCAGATCGATGATGAGCACCAGCCCCGGATAGAGATAGGAATAGGACATGGTGCGAGTCGGCCCGATATGGGCAACGGCATATTGCGTCAAGTAGAAGGTGATCACCGTGGTAAAACAGGCCAGGTACACAATCCAGCCCCAGGTGGACGGCGGCACCGCCAGCCAGGCGACCCGCGACAACGCCACTGCTCCGATCGGCAGCAGCCACAGACATCCGCTGACCAGCACCCAGAAGGTCATCACCTCCATCGGTTCACCGCGGTGCAACCGCCTGATGAGCGGCGTGTAGAGACCCATCGCCAGACAGCCGGCAAAAAAAACGGCGTCGCCGCGATTCCAGGACAGCGTCAGCAGCACGTGAAGATCGCCACGGAAAATCACCCAGACGGCACCGACCAGTCCGAGCAGCAGCGCGACCAACCGATCCCTCCCCAGTCGCTCCTTGATGATCAGTGCCGCATAGATCGCCGACAGACCGGGAACCAACGTAAAAAGAACGCTGGTGTTCAAGGCCGTCGTCATGCGCAGTGCGAGAAACATGCACCAGAAGAAGACGACCAAGCTGCCGCTGATCAGCGCATAACGTAAAAATGAGAGCAATCCGATACGCAGACCATGACGCACCGCAATCACCGGAAGCAGGATGAAGACAGCGATGACAAAGCGACTCAGTGTCAAAGCGGCCGGATCCAGGTGAACGGCGATATGCTCGCCGACGATAAACGACGTGGACACCAGCGTTGCACAGAGCAACATCAACAGGTGAATCCGTACCCAGGGGTCTGTGTTGCCCTGTCCTTGCCGTTGCTCGTCTGCCATTATCGCATCCCTTTATCCTGTATCGTCGTCACGCTCGGATGGTGCGAAGCAAACGACACCGCCGGCATCCATACACTAGTTGCCTGTGTGCTCCGGCACCAGGGAACGATAAAGGACGCCGGTCAGCGTAAATAACATCGGAACCGTCCAGAACAAGCCGATACCAAAGGGGATACAGGACAGCAAATAGATCAGGTACATCACGATGTAGATGCCGAAAACCTGCCACCACCTGGGGTGAATGAGCCGCCGGGAAACCTCCATCGCCTCCCAGGGACCATATCGTTTCACCACCATCAGCGGCAATGTCAACGAATAGCCGACGGCAAGATAAATTCCCGGCAAAATCAACAGCACAAAGCCACTGGCAATCAGCAGCGACATCAAAATACCGGCCACCCCGATCCGACCGATAAAAGGAAAGCCACTGAAAACCGTTCTCCAGGAATAATAACTGCCACAGCTGCGACGTACACCGATGTTATACAGTCCGGCCAGAAAGGTCAGCAAAAGAACTGTTCCGGCCATCTGCACAATGATCTGCAGCCAGACCGTCAACGTCTCTCCGCCAAACGCGGTGGCAAACGGTACAAGGAGTGTCGCCGCTGTTTCAACCCCAACGAGAACCGTAAACAGCAAGAGGATGCCGCCCCAGATCGGTCCTTTGACCCCGGTTACCATGGTCCAGGCAGCTTTCAGGATCGCGGTCACCCTGAACCCACCGTCCGGCGTATGGCCGGGCAACGGCGAAGTCCCGGCAGACGACGGTGGCAACGGGAAATCATCGTCATCACCGACCAGCGACGAAGCTCCTGTCTTTTCGTCGCCGGTAGCCAGATCTTTGCGACATTCACCGCCCCGTCCAACCACACCGCTTTCGTCCCCGGACACCTCTTTGTCGCCGACATCGGACGTCTCTGAAAGCAATGCCGCCAATTGCTCCTGCAGCTTCTCCTCGCTATTGACCGTCGCTCCCGGGCTGTCCGGGCCGCCGCTCCGTTCGCCTGCCTCGGCAGCACCGTCATTAAAATCCGTGGCAACATCCTCCCAGGCAACACTCTGCGCCGAAAGATCAGGGAATTCTTCCGCCGCTGCAACCGGCTCCACCGGCTCGTCGATGGTGGCGGGATCTGGGTCGGCGATCACTGCCTCTCTCTGTTCAAGAGCGACGGCATCACCGGCTGACGCCGCCGCCGTGAAATGGGAATCATCACCGTCCTCGAACTGAGGCCGCCCATCGCTTCGCTGACTGCTCTGGGATTCCGGCACGGCGCCCAAAACGGAATCATCACCGGGCAGATTCCGGACCGACACCCCGGCGACTTTCTGATCAGCAGCATCATACGAACCTGCTGCCGATCTGCTGTCGGGTCGTGTTTCCGGACCTGTCGGGTCCGGCTGCACAGACTCAAACCTCTCTTCCGGCCGGTGGAGCTGAGGCACTCTGAACGAAGCGAGGCACCGGGGGCAGCGAACCACACGTCCACTCAGCGTCGCGCTGACATCACCCCTAATACGGCAATGGGGACATCTAACTTTCATGCGTGTTCCTCCGACAGATCTTCCCGAAAGCCTGCCCTACTCTTGATAAACGCTGCGAATACTGAGCACAGCTGCCGGGACAAACTCGCCTCAGCCCGCGCATGCCGCGCAGACCGGAAGAGAATCGATAACCTTGATAAACGAGCAGCTGAGGGAGAAACCGCAGCGGGAGCAAACCACCTGTTCCGGCTGCTGTGCATTCCCTCCTTCGCTCTCGTCTTCGGCTCCGTAATAGCCTGTTTCTCCGTTTTTATGTCCACCACCCGGTGCGCTATCGTCGATAGACCGCTCGATAACACCATGATCCTCTCCGGGAAAATCAACAATCACCGCTGCGGTGATCCGAAAAACCTCTCGGCACCCGGGACACCGGACTTTCCGGGAGAACAAACCGGCATCCGCCGTACCGGTTAACCCGCAACAAGGGCACACCATTTTCATCGTTAGTCAACCTCGCCTGTTCAAGCCATCACAATTTACCGCTAGCGCGGTATCCCGATTGCCGCAAAAAGCTACATACGCTATACTGCTTGCGCATTATTAAAGCGAAGAACAGCCAAATACAATCTTTTTTTCCCAATATCCCGAGCAATTAGTTGGTAATCATCATGCCGGAAGTAATTATCGTCGTTGCCATCGCCAAGAATGGGGTAATCGGCCACCAGGGCACGCTTCCCTGGCACCTTCCCTCCGATTTACGTCATTTTAAAGAAACGACACTCGGCGCTCCAATCATCATGGGAAGAAAAACCTATGATGCTATCGGCAAACCGCTTCCGGGACGGGACAATATCGTTCTGTCCCGCGATCCAGACCGTTCCATCCCGGGCTGTCTGGTGGTATCATCGCTAGCCGCCGCACTGGAACTATGC
>JAZBPM010000154.1:0-8541 GCA_036351615.1 Desulfofustis sp. | reverse complement strand
TGGCCGTCTTTTTCGCGGTCGCCATGCTTGCCTCGGTCGGCCTGCCCGGCACCAGCGGCTTTATCGGCGAGTTTCTGATCATCCTCGGTGCCATCAAGTTCAACGCGGTGATCGGTATCCTGGCGGCAACCACGCTGGTGATCGGTGTCTGCTACATGCTTTGGCTGTTCCAACGGGTCTTTTTTGAAAAACCTGGCGAGAAGACGGCGACTTTTCGTGATCTGTCGGCCATAGAAGTATTGACCATCCTGCCGATCATCGTGCTGATCATCGTCATGGGCATCTATCCGCAACCCTTCCTCGACAAGATCAATCCTGCGGCCGACCGGCAGATCGCCGCTCTGGCCCAGGTGGTTGCGGTGGCCGACAGCGGCGACGGGACCGAGTTGAACAAACAGGGAACGAACTGACACCGGGAGATCTGCAATGTTTGATGTAATGGTGATTCTGCCGCTTGCGGCAACGGGTGCCGGCGCCATCCTGATCATGCTCGTAGCGGCCTTCGAGACCTTCCGGCGGGAGGGGATTTCCATTCTCGGTATGGGGTTGTTCGCCTTTGCCTTCTTCATTCAACTCACCGTGGACAACAGTGGGGATATTTACCCCTTTGCCGAAGTGTTCAACGGGATGCTCGTCGCCAACACTTTTACCAAGGTGGCCGGCCTGATCATTCTCGCCTGCGGCTTTTTTTCAGCTCTGGCCGCCCAGACCTATTTCACCCAGAACAAGGGGTTCGTTCTCGAGTTTTACTGTATGCTGCTGTTTGCCGCGTTCGGTATGCTCCTGTTGACCATGGTCGCGGAATTGATCACCCTGTTCATCGCGCTGGAGATCATGTCGCTGGCCGTTTACACCCTGGTCGGTTACGACCGGCACAGCGTGATCAGAGCGGAGGCGGTCCTGAAATACTTGATGCTCGGCGCTTTTGCCGGTGCCTTCTATGTGATGGGTGCTGTTCTGGTCTATGCCGGTACCGGCAGCACCTCCTTTGCTGCCATCGGCGCGGTCGTTGCCGACAGCGGTTATCTGAGCAACCCGGCCCTGGTCGGCGGTTCGTTTCTGATACTGTTTGCCTTCCTCTTCAAGGCTGCCGCCTTCCCGTTCCATGCCTGGGTGATCGATGTCTACGACGGGGCGCCGCTGCCGGTCACCGCGTTTATGGCGACCGCCGTGAAGACGTCGATCTTTGCCGTGCTGGCCAATTTCCTGTTGATCAATCCCGAAGTTCATCAGGGCTGGGTCACCTTCCTGTTCTACCTGTCGATCCTGACGATGTTCGCCGGCAATCTGATTGCCATCGGCCAACAGAATCTGAAGCGGATGCTCGCCGCTTCCGGCATCGTGCATACCGGTTATCTGCTCATTGCTCTGGTGGCGCTGGGCAGCGAGCGGTTCAGCGGCGGGGCGATTCTCTTTTACCTGGCCGCCTACGGCGTCGCGACGCTTGGCCTGTTCGTGGCGCTCTCCTATTTGAGCGGCCAGGACGAGCGGCGGGTCAGCTTCGACGATTTTCGTGGGCTGGCCAAGGTGCGGCCCTATTCGGCGGCCTGCATTGCCATCTTCCTGCTGTCGATGGCCGGTATTCCGCCGACGGCCGGGTTCATGGGAAAATTCTACATCATCGCCGGCGCCTTTCAGGCCGGTCATGCAGTCCTGGCGGTGCTCGGCATTGTCAGCAGCATCCTGTCGCTCTGGTACTACCTGCACCTGATCATCGTCATGTATTTCCGGGAGCCGGAGCAGCGCTTCGAGGTCGCCGAACTGACGCTGGCCCCGCTCGGTACGATCGTTCTTGCCGTTTGCGTATTTGCCATCAGTTTTTACCCGGTCGTGTTGTAAGCGTCACAGAAGCATCGCCGGCAGCCGGCAACTTGCCGGCTGCCGGTCGTAACAACCAATCAAACAACAGGCATCGTTATGAAAGTAAAGGATATTCTGACCGAAAAAGGAACGCGGGTGGTAACCATCCACGAGCAGAACCTGTTGATCGATGTGGTGTCGCTCTTTTTCGCCAACCGGATCGGCTCACTTGTCGTGGTCGACAAATACGACAAGATTCTCGGTATTGTCGCGCCCAACGACGTACTCAAGGCGGTCCACCAGAAACCGGAATCCATCTCGACCGTGTCGGTCAGCGAGGTGATGACCAGAGACGTCATCGTGGCCACGCCTGAGGACGATGTCGGCGGCCTGATGAGCATCATGACCGAGAACCGCATCCGCCATATCCCGATCATCGAGGACGGCAAACTCGCCGGTCTCGTCTCCATCGGCGACGCGGTCAAGGCCCAGCTCACCGAACAGGATGTGGAGATCCGCCACCTCAAAGATTACATGCAGGATAAATACCCCAGCTGAACAGACCCCTCTGGAGCGCGCCCTGTGTCTGTCAGCAGGGCGTGCTCTTCATCATGACGACTGCGGAGTAATCTGTGAGCATAGTTGTCACAGGTGTCACCCAGAGTCGTTTGTTCTCCCAACCGGGCAGGCAAACTCACAGTGTCGGCAGTACTTGACCGGAATCACTTCGCCATTGTCTGCAGGACCGCCAGCGGCATCGTCCCGGAGCATCCGCTTCGTGCATGATGCCCTGCTATAGGCGCCGTCCCGTGCCGGCAAGTCCGCCGGGCAAGCCATGTCGGCAAACGCGGCCTTATCTCCCGACAAGGCATGTTCGGGGCAAACCGTTCTGCATGGGGCCGGACAGGTCGCGCAGGGGTCGAAGGCGAGTGGACCGGTCGGGCGCAAGCCCTGTTCCAGAAACAATGCCCTGAGCCGCACCCGCGGGCCATAATCCGGAGTAACCAACAGATTGTTTTTGCCGATGCATCCAAGTCCGGCGAGGACGGCGGCGTCCTTGAGAAATACGCCTCCTTTCTCGACGTAATAGTGGAGCCGGCGGGTGCGCAGGTCAAGATCGGTTTCCAGCTGTTGCCGCGTTCGTTCCAGGATTTCTATGAGCTGCCGGTTACCGGCGGTACCACGGCCGTCCCACCAGTCAAGCTCCGGCTGATCTTCGGGATGCGCCAAAGCGATTACCAGTACGCTCCCGCCTGATTCCAGACAAACGGGAGGGTTCCGGTCCCGAGGCGTGGCGGCGTCTACCCTGCCGTCGATGCCGGTATGGCTGCCCATTTCGGGAAAGATACGGTGGGATGGCGATGATCTCAGGTCTGCCATAGCGGCGAGACCGGCCAGATGCGCGCCGTTGTCGATAGCTCGGTCTATGATCTGCCGTTCCAGCATGGTAGTCTCCTCCAATGTCGGAATGTTCGCTTGAAGGAAGTGATGCAGCTCGTATCGTTCGTCGGTCTGAGAGTCATGCCGTGCGGCGGGTCGGCGGCGCCATGAATTCCGGGCCGACCGGATCCTTGATCGTCTCGGTCAAAATCTGTTGCACGCGTTGCCGGTCATCCTGGTCAAGACTCCAGCCGAAAATTTCGTCCAGGGGATCCATCTGCGCCGGTTTTCGCCCGCCCCAGAGCGCGATCTCCACGCCCTGGTCCAAGACCCAGCGAACTGCCAGCGGCAGGAGGTCTTTGCTTTTTTCGGCGGCAAGATCCTTGAGCTTGTCAACGGCTGCAAGGTAGTCGTCGAAACGAGGTTGCTGGAATTTCGGGTCGTATTTGCGCAGATCGTCGCCATGAAATTCACGCCGGCGATGCATGGTTCCGCTCAAAAGACCGCGGCACAGCGCGCCATAGGTCATCAGCGCGATATTGTTGGCCTGGCAATACGGTTTTATCTCATCGTCGATCTCTTGCTCGAAGATATTGTAGGGCGGCTGGCAGAGATGAAGCGGCGACTCCGTGCGAAAGGCGTCCATTTGTTCCGGAGAAAAATTGGAGACGCCGATGGCGCCTATTTTCCCCTGCATGAGCAGCTTGTTCATCGTCTCCGCTGTTTTTTCAAAGGGCACCAGCGGATCGGGCCAGTGGACAAAGTAGATGTCTATCCGATCGACTCCGAGTCGACGGAGCGAGTCGTCGATTTCTTTGGTGATCCGCTCCGGAGTTGCATTACGCCACACCCGCCCTTGCTCGTTCCACTCGAGGCCAACTTTGCTGGAAATGAGAACCTGGTCCCGTTTCCCATATTGGGCCAAGGCCTTGCCGACGATTTCCTCGGAGTGCCCAAAGCCGTAAACGGGTGCCGTATCGACAAGGTTCACTCCCCTGTCGAGGGCGGTGTGAATGGTCTTGATTGATTCTTTCTCGTCCGATCCGCCCCACATCCATCCTCCGATGGCCCAGGTGCCCAAAGCCACGCGGCTTACGTTTAAATTCGTCTGCGGTATAGTGAGGTATTCCATAGGGTCCTCCTGCTTGTGAGTGGTAAGGATGTTGAAGTTTTCAGCATCTCCTAAACACCTACTTCCGTGTCGGGGTATTGTCAACATCCGGGCGCGCAGTCTTTCCCGGGGTCTGCCTGGTATACCCGTACTATATTACGTTGACGGGCAAAATCAGGTCAGGTAGCATTGGGCTTGTTGCTTCAAGCCCGCACATTATTTCCCGGAGCGGAGCACCATATTCATGGCAGAGTGTGATACGTCGCGCTATCGTTGCGGACGATCACGACTGTTGGGAACCTTGAAAAATTGTTATTTCGCCCAATCTCGTCGTTGTGCAAACAAATTTTATCCTCGGAATATCATAGAGCCTGCGGTAAAATTTTCTTACACGCCTCGATCTTGAACGAAATTGAGAATTTATCAAGCGTCCCTGTTGCCATTTCATTGAGTGCATGGCTGCAATGGCCAGGCCTCTGGTAATCTTCAACCGTAGCCGATCAGCATCATCGGCGGAGCGAGAGGAGCGCATTGCCAATGAGAAGGGGTATGCACTATTTGAACGCCACCACGGTAAAAGTGGCCCTGGCTTTCCTCTTTGTTTTCGCAGGTACGGCGGGGGCGCGGGCCGATGAAATCCAGGTCGAAAGCAGTGTCGTTGCCGCGACGATTTATCCGAATCGGGCAACGGTAACCCGGGAGGCGGTGGTCGATCTGCCGGCCGGCTCAAGTGTCATGCTGTTTCGCGGGTTGGCTGCCCACCTGCTGACCGATTCTTTGCGAATCGAAGGACAAGCCGCGGCCAAAGTCACATTCGGGGCGTTGATGCACCGGTTGGAGTCCCAGGCGGAACTCGTCGTGCCGCAAGAGCAGGAGCTGGTTGCCCGGATTGAACGCCTTAAGGATCAACGCAATGAGATTGAGGCGGAGCGTCACGCGTTGTCCACGAAAAAGACATTTTTAGAGCGGCTTGGCGATCAAGCCGGTCAGCGAATAAGTGAGGAAATAGCAGAACTGCGGCTTGCCCCCGAGGATTGGAGCCGGGCCGCGGACGCCATTGGTCGTTCCATGCAGACCATACTGAAGGCGGATCTGACGCATCAGATCGCTATTCGGGATCTTGACCGCAGGATAACGTCACTGGAGACGGAACTGGCGCACCTGCAAACCGGCCAACGCACTGCCTACCTGGTGCAGGTACCTCTGAGTGCCGATGAACCGACTCGTTTGACAATGCAGCTTCGCTATCAGCTCCCCGGTGTGTCCTGGCGGCCGGTGTATGATGCCAGACTCGATACGAAAACCGCAGAGTTGTCATTGATTCAATACGGTGTCGTGCGACAGAATTCCGGAGAAAATTGGCACAAAATCCGGTTGGTACTGTCGACTGCGCAGCCGCACCGAGGTACCAGTCTGCCCGAGTTGCAGCCACATTGGGTTGATTTGTACAAGCCCGGCAGGAGCGAACGACCGGTTACCGGAGGAACGGCCCAGATGGCAGCCCCGCGAAAGAGCTTGGAAATGACGGCAGATGCGCTCTCCGCACCAGGAGCCGCCAGGCTGGAAGAAGCCGAGTTCATCGGCCCGGAGATGCAAACTGACGGCTATGTAACCGAATATACAATCCCCGGACAAGTCAGCGTTGCCTCCGGTGGTACCGAAAGCAAGTTGATGTGCGGCAGCTTCTCAACCGATAATTTGCTGCAGATCCAGATAAAACCGCAGATCAGCAATGAGGCCTTTGTCGTCAGTCACGCGAAGTTGGCGGGAGAGGCGGTCTTATTGCCGGGTAAGGCCAGTCTGTTTCGTGACGACGCCTATGTGGGCCAACTCGAACTGCCGATGCTGCGGCCCGGTCAGATCCAGAACATCGGCTTTGGGGTCGATGATCGGATAGCCGTCACCCGCAATATCCTGAAAGACCTGCACAGCGATCCGGCCTTGCTGTCACGCGACAATCAACGGGAACGACAGGTTGCCACCGTGATCATGAACCAGGGTTCGGCACCGGTCGAGATTATTGTCCTGGAAACAACCCCGGTACCCCGGCATGATGATATCGAGGTCGAAATTCTGAAGGATGAGACAACGCAGGGCTATGAGCGGGATGTCGATGACGTCAAGGGGCTGCTGCGCTGGCAGATACCGCTGGCAGCGGGCGAGGAGACACGTCTGACCCTTGGCTGGCGGGTGAGTTGGCCCAAAGACCAGGAGTTGTCCGGTTTATAGAGAATCAACGGTAAGAGCGTCCCCATGTTGCAGGTTTACACAGGAAACGGCAAGGGCAAGACGACCGCAGCTTTTGGTCTGGCACTGCGGGCTGCCGGAGCAGGGCAGCAGGTCTTTTTTGCCCAGTTTGTGAAGGGAAAGAGCTATTCCGAGATCAGGGCCGTTGAACGATGGCTGCCGACCATCACGGTAAAGCAGTATGGTCGCGGTTGTTTTATCGTAAAAACGCCGGAGCAGGAGGATTTCGTTGCTGCTCGCCATGGCCTGGCGGATGTCGCCGACATCCTCAGTTCGGGTAGCTATGGGTTGGTGGTTCTCGACGAGGCCTGTATCGCCACGCACTACCGATTGTTCAGTGTTGATGAATTGCTTTCTGTTCTCCGGGCTCGCCATCATCGGACCGAGGCTGTCGTTACCGGACGTTACGCCCCGCCAGAGCTTATTGCAGCGGCGGATCTGGTCACCGAGATGCGGGAAATCAAGCATTACTATAACGAGGGACACGCAGCTCGGGAAGGAGTCGAGTTCTAAGCGCCCGTGTCCGGTCGCGCGAGGCACACGTCTGTGTTGCACACGAACCAGCTGGATGAACTGAGGAAAGAGATACTGCGTTGCAGACAATGCGGCCTGGCCCGAACCCGGCAGCACGTTATTTTCGGCGAAGGCAACGAGCAAGCCCCGCTCATGGTGATCGGTGAAGCGCCGGGCAGAGAAGAGGATAGAGAAGGGCGCCCGTTTGTCGGACGGTCCGGACAGTTGTTCGACAAGATCTGTGACGCCTGTGGTTTCACCCGCCAGCAGCATGTATTCATCAGCAATATCGTCAAGTGTCGTCCACCCGATAACCGGACTCCGACCAGGCAAGAGACCGAAGTTTGCCTACCGTGGCTGATTCGACAGATTGAGTTGATTGATCCGAAAATGCTCATCCTGCTCGGCGCCACGGCGCTTCGCACCATGGCCGGCCCGAACTATCGTATAACCCGGGTCAGGGGAACATGGCTAAAGGTCTGCGATCGTCCGGCGATGCCTGTTTATCACCCGGCCGCCTTGCTTCGCAATCCGGCGCTCAAGCGGGAAACATGGGAGGATTACAAGAACATTATCGCGACCTATCGAGAATTGGTTGATCGCCACCATTACTCCGCCCATGTCTGATAGTTTCTCCCGATTTGTCAGGATTTTATACGAAAATCGGCGGGACTGGTTTTAACCTGTCCCCCGCTAACTTTCACTAACCGGATCTTCGGACCACGGTGTCGATTGTCTGACCGATGATAATAGATTCCAAGCAAACCATTCAGGTCGGGGACGTGGCAACGGACCGAAGACTTCGCCTCGACGCCCTGTTCAATTTTTTCCAGGAAATGGCCGTGCTGCATACCCAGCGTGTCGGACTTTCGCTCAACACGTTTCTCGAATCGGGGCACACCTGGGTCCTCAGCCGCGCCGTCGTGCAGATTGCCGAACTGCCGCACCTGGACGACAGGATAACGCTCTCCACCTGGTCGCGGGGTATCAAGCGTTTCAAAGGGTTTCGCGAATTTGAGGTGAGCCTGCGGGGGCGTCGGATTGTCGCCGCCTCGTCGCTGTGGATTTATCTTGATGTGCGCACCGGCAGACCGGTTCGGGTTCCCGACTCTTTTGAGGAGCTCTACGGCCTGATTGATGATCGAGCCGTAGAGGGTGACTGCGAAGCGCTGCGCTTTGCCGATGTCGAACGTGTCGATTACCTGCTCTTGGTCGCTACCCGTCTTTCCGATTACGATATCAACGGACATGTCAACAATGCGGTGATCTTGCAGTACCTGCAAACGGCAGTGGTTCGACATTTTGGGCAACGGGCACGAGTCACTGAAATCAGCTTGATTTTTATCAAGGAAATCCCGTTGTCGGTTGATGATGTCCGCGTCGCCATCCAGGAGACGGCAGCGGGATGTTTGTTCTCTGTTGCCGGCGCGGATCACGTCTTTGTCAAAGGACATGCCGTTGTCAATGGCACTGCCTTCACCCCCTGAGCG
>JAZBPM010000153.1:0-3696 GCA_036351615.1 Desulfofustis sp. | reverse complement strand
GTACGATGTTGTCGCGACCCTCAAGGGCGGCGGCAAATCGGCACAGGTCGATGCCCTGGCCCACGGCATCTCCAAAGCGTTACTGGAAGTCGGCGGTGATTACCGCGGCTCCCTGAAGCGCTCCGGCCTGCTGACCCGTGACCCGCGCAACAAGGAACGAAAGAAATACGGCCAGAAAGGCGCCCGCGCCAAGTTCCAGTTTTCCAAACGATAACAGCCGCCGCGAATTTCGCTCCGCCTGCCGCAGGCACGGTGGGGCAACCGGCAGGTGCAACGGGGATGGCAGCAGGTCTGTTATCCCCGTTTTCTTTTGTACTATCCGCCTGCCGCCACCACCAACCAGCGAGGATCTTTTATCATGCTGCGCGTTGCCATTATCGGAGCTTCCGGCTATACCGGCGGCGAACTCGTCCGCCTGCTCAGTTCCCACCCCGATGTCACCGTCACGGCCGCAACCTCCCGGCAACACGAAGGAAAGCCTCTGTCGTCCATCTATCCGCACCTGCTGCAGCGGACCGATCTGGTCTGCACCAACCCGTCAAATGCGCACCTTGCCGAACTGGCCGACTTCTTCTTCTGTGCCGTGCCGCACCAAACAGCAATGGCATTGGTGCCGGGATTGGTCGAGGCAGGAAAAAAGGTCGTCGATCTATCCGCCGATTTCAGGTTCCGCGACATCGCCGTCTATGAACGCTGGTACCAGACACATAGTGCCCCGGAATTGGCGGCGACGGCTGTCTACGGCTTGCCCGAGCTGTATCGGGAGCGCATTCGGCCGGCCAATCTGGTCGGTAATCCCGGCTGCTATCCGACCGGCATCATCCTGACCCTGGCTCCGTTGCTCCAAGCCGGTGTCATCGACAGCGGATCGATCATTATCGACGCCAAATCGGGGACATCAGGTGCCGGTAGAAGCGCCAGCGTGGCAACCCTTTTCTGCGAAATCAACGACGGTTTCCGCGCCTACAAAGTCGCCGGACAGCACCGTCACACCCCCGAAATCGAGCAGCACCTCAGCGACTCTGCCGGTCATCCCGTCACCGTCACCTTTACGCCGCACCTGCTGCCGATTTCCCGGGGCATTCTCAGCACCATCTACGCCACCCTTACGACCGACGCCGACGAGGATCAACTCCGCGATCTCTTGCATCAGCGCTATCACAGCGAACCGTTCGTGCGTGTCCTGAACCGCGGAGATCAGCCGGCCACCCAATACGTCCGCGGCTCCAACCACTGTGATATTGCGCTGACTATCGAAGAGAGGACCAATCGGGTCATTCTTACCACGGCGATTGACAATCTGGTCAAAGGCGCCGCCGGTCAGGCCGTTCAGAACATGAACCTGATGTGTGGTTATGATGAGACGGCCGGGCTGACCCAGGTCCCCCTCTTCCCATAACACCGGAGCCCGGCCGCCGCTCGCCGCGCCATGCGCACCATCAAGCTTGTCATCGCCTACGACGGCACCGGCTATTGCGGCTGGCAGCGACAGACAAACGGCCCCTCGATTCAACAGGAGATCGAGCGAGCGGCAAGCATCATATGCAACCGGCAGATTACCGTACACGGGGCCGGACGCACCGATGCCGGTGTCCATGCCGTCGGCATGACCGCCCATTTTTCGATCGCCACCACTCTTTCCTGCCGGGCGCTGCACAAGGGGCTCAATGCATTGCTGCCCGAGGATATCCGTATTCTCGCCGCCCAGGATGAAGCAACCGGCTTCCACGCCCGTTTTTCCGCCCTGGCCAAGACCTATCGCTACACCTTCTTCACCGGACCGGTACTCTGCCCGCTCCGACGGCTCACCACCTACCACCTGCCTTACCCGGTTTCACTCGAGGCTATCACTGTCTGTCTGGAAACCATCTGCGGCACGCATGATTTCTCGAGTTTTGAAACCACCGGCTCACGCGACAAAAGCAGGACGTCCGGCCGGGGTGCGATTCGCACTATCTTTCGGGCAACCATCGAGGAGGCGGACCCCGGTTTCTTTCAACTGTTGATTACCGGCGACGGCTTCCTGCGTCACATGGTCAGGAATCTTGCCGGGACGCTGCTTGAAGTGGGTCGCGACAAACGGGACGCAGACGAATTCTCAGCTATCCTGCAGGCGCGGGATCGCAACCTGGCCGGAGCTACCGCACCTGCTCACGGTTTGACGCTGCTGAAGGTTCATTACCGCTACGACTGGCAAGCAGTCAATGGTGAGGGCGCCGAGACGAGCGTTTTTCGTTTATCGGAATGACGTGAAATGTGAGCCTTTTGCAAAACTTAGATTTTCGTTCAAAATCAAGGCATGCGAAAAATTTTACCGCAGGCATATACATGATATTCCGAGGATAAAATTTTGAGCATAACGCAGAGTTTGGGTGAAAAGATTGTTTTGCGAATGGCTCATGTGTACGGTATAGAGCCGGTCACCGCTTTTTGCCGGCGGAGTGTCGCGCCAACAGGGACTGCAGCTTCCAGGGGGATGAAAGACAGACGTTTTCTTCCTCGCAAACCGACATCACATCGCAGAAGACCAGGAACTCGACGAGCGCATCGTTGACCGGCCGGTCCTTGCGACTGATGATATGTAATTGTCGCTTCATGTCGATGCCTTCCACTTTTAGAGCCTTGAGCCAGCCGTTTTCCACTTCGCGGCAAATGGTCAATGCCGACAGGCAGCCAATACCAACGCCGGACTCAACGGCGCGCTTGACCGATTCGGGATGGCCGGTCTCGAAAACGACGTTGACCTCGTCAAGATAGCCCTTCATCTTTTCGTGGAAAATGGCGGCAGTTCCCGAACCCTTTTCGCGCATTACCCACTTGCAATCTTTCATATCCTTGGCAACATCGAACACATCGTTATTGGCCAACGGATCGGACGGCGAAGTGAGCACGACCAGTTCGTCCTTGAACCAGGGCCTGATTTTCAGATTGGAATTATTGATCTCGCCCTCGACGAAACCGATATCTACCGTGCCGTCGTCCACCATCCCCTCGACGATTTTGGTATTGTAAACGAGCATGGTCACCATCACCTTCGGATGGGATTTCTTGAACGCGCCGATCAGATACGGCAAAATATAGTTACCGAGCGAGGAGCTGGCGGCAATATTGATGGAGCCGCCCAGCGTGTCGTTACGCTCCGACATGATGCTTTCGATATTGGCGACTTGGGCGACGATGTCCTTGGCCTGCGGCAACAGATAGCGGCCACGGGCATTGAGAATCAGGCTCCGGCCATGGCGGTCGAACAGAGACCCGCCGAGTTGATTCTCCAACTCGGCCAAGGCCATGCTGACCGCGGACTGGGTGACGAAGAGCTTCTTGCTTGCCTTTGTGACTTGCGCCGTCTCGGCAACCGCTATAAAAATCTCTAATTGTCTCAGAGTGATGGACATGTTCTATTCCATGTTCATTTTTTTTGATAGTTTACATCGCAATCACTGACAATGCACCGGGAATCATATCATATTATCTGTTCTTTCATAAATAGTTTTCGGAACAATCGCCTTTTTCCTGGAAAAACATTTTCTTATTCCCCTCATGGTCGGAAGGGCTGGCCGGTCCTGCCGGAGGCTGCATCGCGAAGGCCCGGCGGCCAGGTCATGGATGGCCTGTCTGCCGGCCTCGGAGGCCAGCCGATCAGGCCGCAACGCAGCAGCCGGAGGGAGGATCAACCAGCCCATCCGACCACGATGC
>JAZBPM010000152.1:0-2642 GCA_036351615.1 Desulfofustis sp. | reverse complement strand
TGTTGCCGATGGAGCCGTCGAGTTTGATGTAATTGAGATCAAACTGGGCAGCTTCCAACTCCTGGGGGTCTTCTTCGAGCGGGTCGCGCATCGCCGCTATCTCCGGGTGGCGAAACAGGCTGTTGGAGTCGATATCCATCTTGGCATCGAGCGCCAGCAGCTGGTCGTCGCCGGTGATGATCAGCGGGTTGATCTCGACCAGCGAGCAGTCGCAGCCGACAAACAGCCGATAGAGGTTGCCGAGCAGCGCCCCCAATTGTTTGGCGACGGTTCCTGTCAGGCCGAGCGCCGAGGCAACCTGTTTGGCATGGTAGCCCTTGATGCCGATAAGCGGATTGATGCCCACCTTGACGATGCGCTCCGGCGTTCGGGCCGCGACCTCTTCGATATCCATACCGCCGTCGGGACTGGCGATAATGGTGATTGTTGCGTCGTCACGATTGACGATCAGGCTGAGGTATAATTCCTGCTTGATCGTTACGCCCCGTTCGACGAGCACCTTGTGGACGCGTTTGCCGGTGCTGCCGGTCTGCTGGGTTATCAGTTCCATGCCAATGATGGCCTGGGCCGCGGCAAACGCTTCGGCCTCGGTCTTGGCCAGGCGGACGCCGCCGCCTTTACCGCGGCCGCCGGCATGGACCTGAGCTTTGACGGCGACCGGCAGGCCGAGCGAAGCAACGGCGGCCGCAACGCCGTCCGGGCTATCACAGACCATGCCGTCGGGGACGACGACACCATGGTTTCTGAATAACTCCTTGGCCTGATATTCGTGAATCTTCATGGTGATTGTCTCAATGCTCCTCTGGTCATGCTGGTGTTAAGGACGGCAATCGGGCAATCGCCGCCGATTTGTTGATCAGTGACGGTTTTTAGCAACGGGAGAGGGAAAAGTCAACAGGTGGCTGCCGCAATTCCGGCCGCCATTGTTGCGCTTGACCTCTCCCGGCAGAGAGGTTAGTTGGCGCGGCGATGACCCATATCTTTGAGGGTCTCTGTTATCTCGTCGAGGATGGCAGGGTCATCGATGGTCGATGGTGCCCGGTATTGTTTGCCGGCGGCGATCGAGCGCATGGTGCCGCGCAGGATCTTGCCGGAACGGGTCTTGGGCAGCCGGGCAACAGCCGACGATTCACGGAAACAGGCGATCGGACCGATTTTGTCGCGCACCATCTTCACCAGTTCAGCCTTGATTTCCTCGACATCGCGGTCCACCCCGGCCTTCAGCACGAACAGGCCGACCGGAACCTGGCCTTTGAGGGCATCTTCAGTGCCGATCACCGCGCACTCGGCGATGTCGGGATGGGTGGCGATGATTTCTTCCATGGCCCCGGTGGACAAACGATGCCCGGCGATGTTGATGACGTCGTCCATCCGGCCCATGACGTAAATGTAGCCGTCTTCGTCGATGTAGCCGCCGTCGCTCGTTTCATAGTAACCGGGGAAGGTGGTCATGTAAGACTCGACGAAGCGCTGGTCGTTGCGCCACAGCGTAACTAGGGTGCCGGGCGGCAGGGGCAGTTTGACGACGATATTGCCTTCGACGTTGGGGCCGACCTCTTTACCTTCGAAATTGACGATGCGGACATCGTAGCCGGGGGCCGCCTTGGTCGGTGAGCCGGGCTTGATCGGCAGCTCTTCAATGCCGCGGCAGTTGGCGGCAATCGCCCAGCCGGTTTCAGTCTGCCACCAGTGGTCGATGACCGGAACCTGGAGCAGTTTGGCGGCCCAGAAATAGGTGTCCGGGTCGAGCCGTTCGCCGGCCAGGTAAAGGGCTTCGAAGCAGGAGAGATCGTATTTGCCGATGAAGGTGCCGTTCGGGTCTTCTTTCTTGATAGCTCGAAACGCAGTCGGCGCAGTGAACAACGATTTGACCCGGTGTTGCGAGATGACGCGCCAGAAGGCACCGGCGTCCGGGGTGCCGATCGGTTTGCCCTCGTACATGATGGTGGTGGCACCTTTAAGCAACGGGCCATAGACGATGTAGGAGTGACCGACCACCCAGCCGACGTCGGACGCTGACCAGAAGACGTCGCCGGCGTCGATATTGTAGATCGCTTTCATGGTCCAGTTCAGCGCCACGGCGTGGCCGCCGTTGTCGCGCAGGACGCCTTTGGGCATGCCGGTGGTGCCCGAGGTGTAGAGGATGTAGAGCGGGTCGGTTGCTTCGAGAGGAACGCAGTCTGCGGCCGGTGCGTCGGCGACGATCTGATTCCAGTCCAGATCCCGTCCGTCCTGCAGGTCGGCATGGACAAAGGGGCGCTGGTAGACGATGCAATGCTCGAATTTGTGCTCGGCAATGGTCGCCGCCTCATCGACGATTGGTTTGTAGGCCAGCGTTTTCTTACCTTCGATGGCGCCGGAGGCGGTGATCAGGACTTTGGGTTGGGCGTGATTGATCCGGATGGCCAGCTCATTGGCGGCAAAGCCGCCGAAAACGACCGAGTGGATGGCGCCGATGCGGGCACAGGCGAGCATCGCGTAAGCCGCTTCCGGGATCATCGGCATATAGATGATGACCGTATCGCCTTTGGTTACCCCGATTTTCTGCAGGGCTCCGGCCAGGCGCGCGACGTGATCCTGCAATTGGCGATAGGTGATGGTGGCGATGGTGTCGGTGACCGGGCTGTCATAGATAATAGCTA
>JAZBPM010000151.1:0-15887 GCA_036351615.1 Desulfofustis sp. | reverse complement strand
GGTTGGGACGAGGCGCTGGACCTGGTGGCCTCGCGATTTGCCGCGATCAAAAAGCACCATGGCGGCGAGGCGCTGGCCGGGCTGGCTTCGGCCCGGTGCACCAACGAGGAGAACTACCTGTTCCAGAAGCTGATGCGGGCGGCGCTCGGCAGCAACAACGTCGATCATTGCGCCCGCTACTGACACAGCGCCACGGTGGCCGGTCTGGCCGCGAAATTCGGATCAGGAGCGATGACCAACTCGGTTGCCGAGATCACTGCCGCTCAGGCGCTGCTGGTGATCGGCTCCAATACGACGGAAAATCACCCGATCATCGCTCTGCGCATGAAGGAGGCGGTGCGCAACGGTGCCAAACTGATCGTTGCCGACCCGCGCCGGATCCCGCTCGTCTCCTTTGCCACTCTGTGGTTGCGGCACCGACCCGGTACCGATTCGGTGCTACTCAATGCGATGATGCAGGTGATTCTTGCCGAGGGACTGGAGGACCGGGACTTCATCGAGCAGCGCACCGAGGGCTTTGCCGCTTTTGCCGCGGCGCTCGAGCGGTTTACACCGGACTATGCGGCGAAGATCACCGGGGTGCCGGCTACGGATATCATCGCTGCGGCCCGGATCTACGCAGAGGCCGGCAGTGGTGGCATCTATTATGCGATGGGTATTACCCAGCACGTCTTTGGAACTCACAATGTTCACGCCCTGGGAAATCTGGCGCTGCTCACCGGCAATCTCGGCAAACCATCGGCCGGGGTCAACCCGCTGCGGGGTCAAAACAACGTGCAAGGGGCCTGCTACATGGGCTGCCTGCCGAACGTCCTGCCCGGCTATCAGCCGGTAGACGACGCTGCGGTGCGCCGGAAATTCGAGCAGGCCTGGGGCGTCGAGCTTGCCGGCGAGCCGGGACTGCCCGCCTCGGAGATGGCAACGGCGATGATTAACGGGCGCCTCAAGGGGATGTATATCTTCGGTGAAAATCCGGCGGTGTCTGATCCCAATTCGGGGCATGCGACCAAAGGTTTTGCCAGCCTCGAGTTTCTGGTGGTGCAGGATATCTTTTTGACTGAAACGACCGCCTATGCCGACGTGGTGCTGCCGAGCGGTTCGTTTGCTGAGAAGACCGGCACCTTTACCTGTTCGGAGCGACGCGTGCAACTGGTGCGACCGGCCCTGTCACCGCCCGGTCAGGCGAAGACGGACCTGGAAATCTTCCAGCAGCTCTGGCAGCGGCTTGGCGGCCGTGCCGCTACTGACTCTTCGGCCGAGGCGGTCTTTGCCGAGGCAGCCGCATTGTGGCCGGCAATCGGCGGTATGACCTATCAGCGGTTGACTGGCGACGGGCTGCAATGGCCGTGTCCCGACGCCGATCATCCGGGTACGCCGTTTCTCTACGGTGAGCGTTTCCTGCGTGGCGGTGAGGGACGGGCCCTCTTCACCGCGGTTCCCGAGGTCCTGTCCCGGGAGTTGCCCGATGAGCACTATCCTTTGCTGCTGACCACCGGGAGGCAACTCTTTCATTACCACACCGGGACGATGACCCGGCGTTCCACAGGGCTCGACGCCGTCGCCCCGGAGGCCTACGTCGAAGTCCACCCGGATGATGCCAGCCGGCTTGGTATCGCCGACGGCGAGTTGGTCAAGGTATGCTCCCGGCGCGGAGCGATCGAGCTGCGGGCGAGGATATCGGAGATCGTCCCGCCGCAAGTGGTGTTCATCCCCTTCCACTATGCGGAGGCGGCGGCTAACCGGCTGACCAACGATGCCACTGACCCGGTCAGCAAGATCATGGAAGCAAAGGTCTGCGCCGTGCGCATCGACACGCTGCCGCAGTGATTGGCGGCGGTGATTGGGCCGCGAGGATCAGCCGCCCCACGGCATTTCGGTGTAGTGCTGAAAGACGCGGTCGTGCAGCTCCTTGAACAAGGCTTCGTGGCTTCGTTCCCAGGCGGCGAGTTGTTCAAAAACTCGTTGATTCCTACCGCTGGCCCGGGCCGCGGCCTTTTCATAAAATTCGGCCAGATCGTGTTCGATCAAAAAGGCGGTGCGTAGGACGGCGACATCGGGGATCATCGATTCGAGCAGCGACTGATCGAGCAGTTCCGTGCGGGCGCGTTCCTCGAACCAGCCGTCGCCGGCCAGATCGAGATCGTCCGTGTCCGGCTCGGCAGCGGTACCAGCCATATTTCGTTTGATAAAAGCGATATGTTTGCTTTCTTCGGCTGCCAGTTTGGCAAAGACTTCGGCGGCAGCGGCATGGTGGGCGTTATCGGCGTGGTATTTGAAAAATTGATAGCCTTCCTCTTCGCGCTGGAGGGCATATTCGTAGATCTTCTGCACGTTCATGTAATCCTCCCGGTTCGGTCGATAGTCTTTACTCAAAGCCTGTCCGGTTATCAGTGTAGCCGATTCCCGGCCGTGAAGCCACGCCAATCTCTACCACCTGCGGGACAGGTTTCAACCCGTTTTCCGCTAACTAACCCCCATGACTGATGGTCACAACGAAGCATGACAATCGGTGTCGTGGTCGAGAAGGCTGGCCGGTCCTCCCTCCGGCTGCTGCGCTGCGGCAGGACCGATCAGCCCAGCCCGCCGTTACGCTACTCTCTGCACGTGGAGTGGTGACTGCGCACTACCGTAAAGCGCAAAAGGGGATAGCTTGGCGACGAATCGAAAAGAAAGGAGTTGTCGAGGTACCGGCGATGAGTTACGGTCTTTTTAAACAGCGGCAAAAGCGGTTGTTTAAGATAGCCGCGACCGGTAAGATCGAGCAGAGGTGCACGATGTGTCAGATGAAAGTGGTTGTCGAAAAGCAGGGAGCGGAGCAACAGCGTTTTGAGGATGTGTCCAGTCTCAGTGTCGATGGTTCAACGATTCGGATTGCAACGCTCTTTGCCGAGGCGGCGGAAGTCAAGAACGCGGCGATCAGGTCGATTGATTTCATGGGTGGTCTGGTGCTGGTGCAACAAAACGGTTGACCGGCCTTCCGGGCCTGACTCTTGAGGAAGCGGTAATGGAAAACAGAGAAAAGCTCCGAGTTCTTCTCCAGCATTGGATCGAACACAACGGCGGCCACGTCGCCGAATTCAATAAATGGCGGGCAACGATGGCTGACGAGCATCAGGATAGCCTCGTCGCGGCCCTTGACCGGGCGGTCGTGCAAATGGACGCGGTCAGCGGAACGTTGCAGCAGGCGCTTGACGAGTTGGGCGGACCGGCGGCCGATCATGCCCACCACCACCATCATCACCACGGCGACGGGCACCATCACCATTGAAGAGCGATTCGCCTGATGCGCCGTTAGGCCGGGCAGACTATTTTCCTGCACCGTAGCGACGCATCAGGCAGATCGAAATTTTGGAGCCCGTAATGCCCGGTGGGCCAGGGACGGACCCCGTCTTGGTGTCGAGTTATTCCACCTTGTTCTGCATTGGATCAAAGGTCTTGCCGCAACCGCTGCAGGTGACTTTTTTGTCCATCTCGTCGGAAAAGATCTCTTTTTTTTGCCCGCATTCGGGGCATTTTACCGTGACCTCGGTGATCGATTTGTTGGCTTCGAAACCGGGGCAATGCTGATCGGTCATGTGATCCTCCTCGTTTACAGGTTAGACGTCGATTGGTGAGACGCCGATTCATGATCGGTGTCGTCACTGTCCTTGCGTTTCTTTCTGGTCAGAAAGTGAATGATACAGGATGGGCGATGCGTGCAGTAGAGTTTCGGGTCGCCGCAGGCAAGACAATCTTCGCACAGGAAATAGCCATGTTTGAGACAAATATAGGACGTTTCCCGGTCGGGGTGGTTTTTGCATCTTCCCATTGCGCTTCAGTCGTTTCGCTCCTCGATGTTGATCTTAAGGCGTCACCGTCCGTTGACCATCATAGCTGATAGTATAGACATCTTGATACGGGATGACAGGAAAAATCACGAAACAGGATTGTTTTTTCCGGCAAAATTATTTGCCTGTCATACCTTTTTGTGATAGGGAATCAAGGTGATGACCGTGTGTCGGGCGGATGCTTGATAACCGTTACCTGGTGTCAAAAAGGAGTGTCTCATGTCGATTATCTGTATTTCGCGCGGAAGTTATTATCGAGGGCGGGAGGTAGCCCAGAAGGTTGCCGATACGCTCGATTACGGCTGCATTTCCCGGGACTCCCTGCTTGCCTCGAGCGAGGAGTTTGACATTCCGGAAATCAAATTGATGCGCAATATCCAGCACGCCACGCAGATCCTGGAGCGCTATTCCTTTGGCCGGGAACGGTACGTCAATTACATCTCCTCGGCAATCCTGCGCCATCTTAAACAGGATAACTATGTTTATCACGGTATTGCCGGGCAGTTTTTCTTTTACGATGTCCGCCATCTGCTGAAGGTGCGTATCATCGCCGATCTTGACGAACGGGTCGCCGCCGAGGCTACGCGACAGAATATCACCGCCGATCAGGCCCGGTTACAACTCAAGCATGACGACGAGGAACGACAGAAATGGGCGCTGTTTCTCTATGGTATCGACATCATCGATCCAAGCATTTACGACATGGTGATCAACGTCAGCGCTATGAGTGTCGACGATGCCGCGCAGTTGATCTGCCAGGCCGCACAACTGCCCTGTTACCAGGCAACGGAACAGTCGCTGGCCAAAGTCAGGGATCTGTCTCTAGCTGCCGAGGTCAGAGCAGCCTTGTTCGACTTCCCCCAAGCCGGCGTTACCGTCATCGGCGGCACGGTTTATATCAACGTCAAAGCGCCGGAGGAACAGGAAGCGGCTATCAGGGCGCGGATCGAGGAGAGTATCGCCGGGATCGAAGACATCGACCAGCGGGAAATCCGGGTCGATCCCTATTATTGATCAGCAAAACCCGCTGCCACGTTTTTGGTGACGGCAGAAGAAAGGCTAGACCCGTCAGAACATCGGTTCCAGCACGATGTCGTCGGGCGTACCGAGGGCTCCGTCTGCCCCGGCACCGATGATCCTCTGATTCTCTGTGGCGACCGGCCGGTGTCCACCCTCGAGATGGGCGCCGATATCCTGCCCGAACTCCAGCTTGTTGGTTAGAAACGCGGCAAAAATATCACTTGTTCGATAGAGATCGTCGACCCGCTTCTCTTCCTGCCTAAGGTCGGGGGGGCGATGGAAATACCAACCGCCGAGATTGCGCAGTGGTGGTCCGTCGCCAAAAGCGGTGCGTGAGGCCCAGGCCTGCCGGAAGGCGGCAGGATTGGCAGGCGCCTGCTCGATGACCGGTTCCCAGAATGATCTGAGGTCGGCTGCCGTTCGGTTTTTTTGGCAGGTGAAGCGGTAAGACGCCTCGAACAACCAGGGCGGGGCCATCAGCAGCAACAGCGGTTTTTGAGGGCTTCTGCTGGCAAGGAAATCGTCTAGAACCTGGGTGGCCGGCCGGTCGAGGCGATCAATGCCGTCAAGATACTGGTTCAGCCAGACGGCGCGCAACGAAGTTTCCTGACGGGTCAGTCGCGGTGACGCCTGCGCGAGTTGTCGCATCTCCTCGTAACGCGGCTCCTCATCAAGAACGATTCGATAAGCGGTGCGGATGGTGTTGTGCAGTGCCATCGTCCAGGTCATTTTATCGTCGATCCGGTTTGCGCCGGCAAGCGCGTTTCTGGCGACCCGTTGAATCGTCAGTAATTCTTCGAAGCCCTGTTCCCGGTTGCCGAGCCTGATCTGCAGGACGGCGTGGGCCAGGTAGATGCGACAGAGGTTGTCCAGGTTGCCGGCGCCACCTACCGAGGTGACGATCTCAATCGGTTGCGCGGGGTAGGGCAGGGCAGACAGTTCGGCCAATTGATCGATAACCAGCCGATAGGGCGCGATCGTCTGCCATGATGTCTCGATGTCCCGCCGATGGGTTTCGATCTGCCGGGCGTAATTCGCTTCCTCCATCGGCGCGGTGGTCGGTATCGGACCGAGCGAACCGTTATGCAGTGACGTCAGCAGAAACGCCGCTTTGCCTGCCTCCGGTTGTCTGACGATCAGGTCTTTTTGCGTATAGAGCTGGTACACCTTGCGCCCGTCG
Organism: Desulfofustis sp.; assembly: GCA_036351615.1. GTDB lineage: Bacteria > Desulfobacterota > Desulfobulbia > Desulfobulbales > Desulfocapsaceae > Desulfofustis. The sequence goes on along the minus strand of JAZBPM010000151.1, from coordinate 9,860 downwards.
AGCAATTGGTAGCCGATAAAACCGGCCATGAGTATGACCAGCAGCAGACGAAGAAAGGAGGAAAACCAGTTTCGTTTCGGGGAGATCTGGAAGAGGGGGGCGAACAGCAGTATCAGGGCCATCGGAATGATGACCGGTATGGCCGCCGCGATGATCTGTTCGGGAGTGATCAGGTCCGGCCGGTCGAGCAGGAGGCGGTAGTCGGTTCCCTGCGTGAGCGTAAAATAGGCGAAGAAGCCGGCGATGATTGCCGAAACCAACCACAACGACAGGTAGAGCAGGTATTTGATCAGCGCAAACATAGGCGAACCGGTTCAGGCAGACCGGCTGCAGATGGACGCCGGCGCCGTGAAGGCCCGGTCGGCGGGAGCCGCCGGCCGGGCATGTTATCGAATAAAGATCAGATACTCTTCTGCGCAGAGCGCAGGGTGTTGCGCATCAGCATGCAGATCGTCATCGGTCCCACACCGCCTGGTACCGGGGTGATTTTACCGGCGATTTCCTTGGCTTTGTCGAAGTCGACGTCGCCCTTGAGGATTGCCTTGCCGGTCTGCTCGTTTTTGCCGACCCGGTTGACGCCGACGTCGATGACCGTTGAGCCGGGCTTGATCCATTCCGGCTTGACCAGGTTCGGCACACCGGCGGCAACGATCAGAATATCAGCCCGTTTGCAATGGGCCGCCAGGTCCTTGGTGCCGGTATGGACGATGGTCACCGTGCTGTTGGCGCCGACGCCTTTCTGGGCCATCATCATGGCAATCGGCTTGCCGACGATGTTTGAACGTCCGACGACCACCACTTCCGCCCCTTTGGTCTCGGTTCCGGAACGGACGATCAATTCCTGGATGCCGGCCGGCGTACAGGGCAAAAAGCGAACTTCATCGCCGCCGATCATCAGGCGTCCGACGTTGACCGGATGGAAAGCGTCGACATCCTTGTCGGGGTTGATCGCGTTGAGAACTTTCTTCTCGTCGACGTGCTTGGGCAGCGGCAACTGAACGAGGATACCGTGGATTTCCGGATCGTTGTTGTATCTGTCGATCAGGGCGAGCAGGTCTGCTTCGGAAATATCGGCCGGCTGGTTGTCCTGGATTTCGTTGAAGCCGAGATCGAGCGCCGTGCGCACCTTCAGAGTGACATAACTGATCGACGCCGGGTTTTCGCCTACCAGGATGGTGACCAGGCCGGGGACCTTGCCGGTCTTTGCTTTCATCTCTGCGACTTCCTGCTTGATTTCCGCGAGGATGGCCTTGCTGATCTCGGTTCCGCTGATGATTTCTGCAGTCATAGTGCCGTTCCCTCCATGAAGAAAAGTGAGTAAAGCGAGGTGATGATGTCGTCGTTGAGGCATGACTATGTTCGGATCGTACCGATTTTATTCCCATACCATCGCCAATATGTCAACCTGATTTATACGAAAACCAGTTCCCTCGGACCCGGTTCTCCCTTCTCCCCGGTTTCCGGGATGCTGGCGTCTCGACAACCGGCCAGCCCTGCCGGTCCCGGGGCCAAGATCCCCTGACCGGACAGGGCGGTTATCGCAGCTGTCCGGGTCTGTATTGTCTTGACATACCGTCGTTTATCGACCATCATTTTTCGGTGTCAAAGGGGGCCGAAAGACGGTGACGATTGGTTCGTTCGCCGACAAGAAGCCACAAGAGCGGTCCTGCGGATTAATCGAGTGTAACGTGCTATGGAGCATCCCGAACAACTGCCCGGAGCGGAAACGGTCAGCAAATATCTGGCGGCCGGTAACGATCGGCTGAAAAAGATCGTCGGCATGGTGGCCTACAATGTCACCGCTGCCGCCAAACAGGCGGCGCAGGCCCTGATCAACGATCGTGAGCGGGTATCCGATGTTACCGATCACCTCGACGGGGAGTTCATATCCGAGTTGGATATGGACCAGGCCGAAGAAATCCGGACGATAACGCAGATCGGCCAGGAATTGCAGCGCTATTTCGATGTTACCATCATGAAACTGGCGCTTCGTGATTTCAATGAAGATCTGCTCCGCCAGATCCGCGATATGGAAAAGCGGGAAGCGGAGGTGCGTGATCGTGAACAGGATATCGAGCGAATCATCCGCAAACGAATCAGTGAACTGCGTGATCAGATCCTCAAGGACAGCACCACCGCCAGAGGGTTTTTCGAAAGTGCTTTGACCAAGGCGGAAAAAGTCTTTGACCAGAATAAGATCACCCGTTTCGCCTATTCGGCCATTTCGGTCTTTCAGGAGGAGTTCTTCGATCTGCAGGGATCAAATGATGTGGAACAGATCACCAAACTGTATCAACGCGCCATCGAACCGTTCCAGATCACCAAGATGGTCATGGACAAGGATGGTAAACTGAAAAAAGTCGTCACCAACCAGTTCTCGGAGCCCTGCAGTCAGGATCTGTTTCTCTTCTTTTACAAGTATTACAACGAGCTGCTGGAAATCTACCAGACCGAAGGGGAACTGCCCTCCAGTGCCGACGAGTTGGCCCGCATCTTCCACAAAAAGAAGAAAGACATATCCGATATCATCTCGGATATGCAGCAGGTTGACAAGACATCTTGATCGGTGCCCTACCGTCTTTCTCCATATCGCTCAAACGAAATCCGTTCGTCAAGCAATTTCGTGCGATCGTGCCCATCTTTCGTTTCGGCCGGATAGCCGATGGCAATCACTGCTTCGACGACCAGTGATGGGTCCAAGCCGAGTAAGTTTTTAACGTAATCTTCGGCAGTTGTCTGATCATCATGGGCGCGTTTGCGGATCTGGACCCAGCAGCTGCCCAGGCCGAGATCGGCGGCGGCCAGGTGCAGGATGATCGAAGCGATCGCCGTGTCTTCTACCCAGACGTCGGATTTGTCTGGATGGGCGCAGACGATCACGGCCAGCGCACCGTTTTTGACAAACGAAGAACCGTGCGCTTTGGCACCGGCCAGTTTTTCCAGCGTGTCCGGCTCGGTGACGAAAATAAACTCCCAGGGATTGAGACCGCGCGAGGTCGGTGCGCGCAGGGCTGCTTCGATCAGCAGGTCGATTTTTTCCGGTTCTACTGGTCGTTTCTCAAATTGACGGATGCTTCTTCGTGAACGCAACAGATCGATAAACATGGCAATTCCCCCTGTCTTTAGGGAACCTTGAAAAATTGTCATTTCGTCCAATCTCATCGTTGCGCAATCAAATTTTATCCTCGGAATATCATCTATGCCTGCGGTAGAATTTTCTTGCGCGCCTCGATCTTGAACGAAATTCCGAATTTTTCAAGCTCCCCTTTAATTTAGTTGATCAGAGCTTGTTTCTGGCCGGGATATTCCGGCTCACATTAATCATTGTCGGTTCGATGACAAGACCGTCGCTGCCTCTAAGGGTCCCGTGAGTCGTGATCAGGCAGGTGCAGATCAGTCCGACGGCTTGTCTTTCGTTGTCTCTTGGTCATCGGCAGCAGCCGCTTCGTCCTGCCGGCACCACCGTTGGTAAACGATCAGGGCCAAAAGAACGATCACCGCGCTGATCCCCGTGCCGGCTATCGGCCCGAGCAGGTCCGGCAGGAAGAACGCACAGAGCAGTAAAACGGCGAGGATGATGAAAAGAGCGGGGGCTGTGAGGACGGTTTTCATGGTAGTCGAGAGGGTAGTCCGATTAGTACCTGCTGTCGAGATCTTCTTTGCCGTGCGCACCGATTAGCCGGTCAAGCTGCAAACCCGGGCGGGGCAACACGGACAGGATCGATAATTTGTCCATCTTTCACGGGGGCTCTCGCGGATTGCAGAGATATAATTTGAGCTTGACTTTTTTCCAAAAAAAACGTTGATTAGGCACGTTGAAAACTGAATGGGTATTCATTGTCGCCCGCCAACAACATCAGATGCGTATTGATTTTGATGTATAATTTTTATCAGACTATGGAGAGTTACCAATGGGACGAGAATCAAATCCACGCCCCACCGCCGAAATGGTCCTGGCGAAACTGCTTGAAGGCAATCAGCGGTTCGTCACGGGGCAACTGCTGCATCCGAACCATTGTGAAGAGAGCCGGCAACTGACGATCGACGGTCAGACCCCGATTGCCACCATCCTGACCTGTGCAGATTCCCGTGTCCCTCCGGTCGATATTTTCGACCAGGGGATCGGCGATCTGTTTGTCGTCCGAGTCGCCGGCAACATCATCGGCGACCACACTCTCGGCAGTATCGAGTATGCCGTATCCATTCTGCAGACCCCGCTGGTCGTCGTCATGGGGCATTCCTCCTGCGGAGCCGTTTCCGCAGTGATGGGCGGCAAGAAGCTTGACGGTCACATCGCCACGCTCGCCCCGCCGATTCAGTCCGCCGCTAAAATGGTCAAAGACAAGAGCGGTGATCTGGTCAACAACACGTCCCGCGAAGTAGCCAAACTGATCGCACGCCGCATCGCCGAATCGGAGCCGATCATTGCCGACCATGTCAAGGACGGCACGGTCAAGGTGATCGCCATGTACTACGATCTTGGCAGCGGCAAAGTGGTCGTTCTCGAGGATACTTCCAACAATTGAATGTGAAGCAACGGCAAAGAGATATCTCATGATTTATAAATTTCTTCCATTTTTCGAATGGTTCAAAGATTACAGTATCGGCAAGTTTCGGGTCGACCTGCTGGCCGGTATTACGGTGGCACTGGTCCTGATCCCGCAGTCCATGGCCTATGCGCAACTGGCCGGTCTGCCCGCCTATTACGGACTCTATGCGGCGTTTCTGCCGCCGATGGTCGCCTCGCTGTTCGGGTCCAGCCGGCAGCTGGCAACCGGGCCGGTGGCCGTAGTTTCCCTGATGTCCGCGGCTTCCCTGGAACCCCTGGCGACGGCAGGTTCAGCGGAATTCATCGCCTACTCGATCGCGCTGGCTTTGACCGTTGGTATCTTCCAATTCCTGCTCGGTGTGCTGCGCCTCGGTCTGGTGGTCAATTTCCTGTCACACCCGGTGGTCAACGGTTTTACCAATGCCGCCGCGATCATTATCGCCACCTCCCAGTTCTCCAAATTTTTTGGCGTCTATGTCGATAGTGCCCCGCATCACTATGAGACCATGATCAGAGTGACGCGGGCTGCCATCGACTATACACATTTTCCAACGCTGCTCTTCGGTGTCGGAGCAGTCGCAATCATGGTTACTCTGCGTAAGATCAATCCACGCATCCCCAATGTGCTGATCGCCGTGGCGGTTACCACGCTGATCTCCTATTTCACGGGGTTCAACAAGGACGAATATGTCGATGTATCGGCATTGCGGGCCCCCGGTGTTGCCGAGAAAGTGAAGGAGTTCAATGACGCGGTTGCCGAGGTAAACAGACTTGGGGACGAGCGGGCAAAGATTGGGCTGCAACTGGAAGACCTCCACGCTGCTGAACAGGAGCGTGGCGGACATGGCGGTGAATCCGTCGAATCGGTTGAACTACGCAGCCAAATCGAGATTATCAGTATCCACCTTGCCGAAGTCAAGAAACAAGTGGAGGATGCTCGTCAGGAACTGCGAAGTATGAAGTTTACCGCAGTCGATACTGGAGGCGCCTTCGCCTTTTATGACCGGGGAGCCGCGCCGGTGGGAGTGGAAACAGTTGGCAAGACATGGCGGCTTGCGGTCGGCAATAAGCAACTTGATCAGGGTAGTCTGAGGATGATCGGCGGTGGCGCAATTGTCGGTAAAATTCCTGAGGGTCTCCCGACATTTACTATTCCCGAGTTAAATGGGAAGACGTTTTTTAAATTGCTGCCGATGGCGGTTATCATCTCATTGCTCGGTTTTATGGAAGCAATTGCCATCGCTAAGGCGATGGCCGCCCAGACCGGTCAGAAGCTCGATCCCAACCAGGAGTTGATCGGCCAGGGCCTGGCCAACATGATCGGCTCAATCGGCTCGAGTTACGCTGTCTCCGGTTCGTTTTCCCGTTCCGCTGTCAACCTCCAGGCCGGAGCGCTGACGGGGGTCTCAGCCGTTGTTACGTCACTGATGGTAGTTATCACCTTGCTGTTTTTTACGCCACTACTCTATCATCTGCCGCAGGCGGTTTTGGCCGCGGTCATCATGATGGCGGTGATCGGACTGCTCAATGTGAAAGGGTTTGCCCATGCCTGGAAAGCACAGTGGTATGACGGGGCGATCTCGGTGATCACCTTTGCCGTCACGCTTTATTTCGCACCGCATCTCGACAAAGGAATCATGATCGGTGTCGCTTTGTCGATGGTGATTTTCCTCTACAAATCGATGCGGCCGGTGGTTGCCAGTCTGTCCATGAGTGAGGAGAAGGTGCTGAAATCGGCCGATTACTATCGGCTCAAGGGCTGTCGGCATATTTCCGTTGTCCGCTTTGACGGCGCACTGTTTTTTGCCAATGCCAGCTATCTCGATGAGCAGGTCTTGAAGTTTCGTAACGATAGGCCGGATTTGCGGTATATTTTGCTTGATGCACGCGGAGTCAACGACATGGATGCCTCTGGCGAGGAAGCCCTGGCGATGCTGGTAAAACGAGTGCGTAGCGCTGGCCTCGGCTTTGCCATTTGCGGCCTCAAGGGTCAAGTTATCGACGTAATGGAGCGGACCGGCCTGTATGATGAGATCGGCAAGGATAATATCTACGCCGACAGCCAGACAGCCACCGCTGCCTTGGTCGAGAAACTTCATCGCGGGACGGATTTGCCCGAAGGTGGCTGTGATAATTGCCCGTTAACGCAATATCTGCCGCTTGAAGATCAGGAAAACATCAAGAAGGCACGGTTGACGTAGCAACGGTTCCGCCCGGCTCGGCGCATGGTGCCGGTCGGGCGAACAGATCCCGCCCCAGATGTGGTCGGGACAGGACCAGAACGGGGCCGGCCGGCCTGCTCGCTCCGGCGGGCAGGGGGCCGGCCCCTTTGCTTTTCTGCGCAGAATCCGACCATGAAGCTGTTCCTGGCCATCTATAGCTGGTTGTTGATCAGCATCGTCATCCTGCTTGCCATCGACGGCAATATCAGTTACGAAACGGCGATCAGGCAGTTTGATGCCGACATGGCCGATCAAGCCGAGCAAATTGGTCTCATCGTTGCCGGCATGATTACCGAAACCTGGCAGAAAAACGGCGAGCACCGGGCGATGAGATTGATCGAAAACGCCAATGCGGCCAATAAACGGATCAGATTCCGCTGGTTTTTCCTGGACGACCTGCCGGCTGAGCGGCGCACGATCATCGCTGCACAAGCGGAAGCAACAGCCGACTCCGGCAAAGGAATCGTTTCGTTAATCGAAACGACGCAACAGAAAGAGCGCTACCGGGTGACCTACGTGCCGACCGACGTCCCGTCAGGACGGCGGGGAGTCCTGGAGTTGACCCAGTCGCTGGCGCCACTGGCCGATTATACCAGGAAGATGTTGATTCGTTCTCTGGTGATAACGGCGCTGCTGGCCACCATCAGCGGCATCATCCTCTACGTGTTTATCCATGTCAAGATTCGCGGCCCGCTGGAGCGGCTGTCGGCCAAGGCGGTCCGTATCGGCAAAGGCGATATCGATCCGGACCTGCCGGTCAAAGGCAGTGACGAACTGGCTGATCTGGCCAGAACCATGAATGACATGTGCACCCGTTTGTTGATCGCCAAAGGAAAGATCCACTTCGAGCACGAGGCGAGAATCAAGACCTTGGAACAACTGCGGCACAGTGAAAAACTATCGACGATCGGCCGGATTGCCGCCGGTATCGCCCATGAGCTCGGGACTCCGCTGAATGTCGTTGACGGACGGGCGGCGATGATCGTCAAAGAGGACCTTGATCGTCGGGAAACCCGGGAATATGCCCGAATCATCCGGCAGCAGGCCGAAAAAATGTCGACGATCATCAGACAATTACTGGATTTTTCCCGGCGTGGAACGACGCAGAAGGCCCCCCAGAGCGCAGAGGTGATCCTGCGCCAGGTCGTCGGACTGCTGCAGCCGTTGGCCGACCGTCAACACGCCACCCTGATCCTGGTTGTCCAACCAGGCACTGACTCGTTGGTCTGTGTCGATGGCGGGCAGGTGCAGCAGATCGTCACGAACCTGGTCGTCAACGCGCTGCAGGCCATGATCGAGCCGGGAAAGATAACGATTGCAGTGGCCAACGAGGAAATCTGCTCGATGGAGCGGACCGACGGGCGCCGAAAGCGGGTACTGAAAATTACCGTTGCCGACGACGGGCCGGGAATCGCCGAACAGCATCGTGAGCATCTGTTTGAGCCGTTTTTCACCACGAAACAAACCGGCTCCGGCACCGGGCTCGGCCTTTCCATCGCCCGGGAACTGGCGGAAGAACAGGGAGGCTGGCTGGAGGCCTGTATTCGGCCGGAGAGGGGCGCTTGCTTTTTGTTCATCCTCCCCTGTTGCGCGGAGCCATCGGCATGAAGGCATCGATCCTGATCATCGAAGACGATCACGATATGTGTGATATGCTTTCTGTCGCCTTGGGACGTCGCGGTTTTTCTGCCGTTGCCTACCAGAGCGGGATGTCCGGTCTGGCGGCGATCGACAGCGGGCAGCCGGATGTTATCCTGGTTGATATCAACTTGCCGGATATCAACGGCATGGAAGTGTGCCAGCGGGTTTCGGCCGACAGCCCGGACCTGCCGGTGGTGGTCATGACCGCTTTTGGCAACATGGACATGGCGATCGAGGCCATCCGGGCCGGAGCGTACGATTTTATCACCAAGCCGGTGGACATGGATATGCTTGCTCTGGCGCTGGATCGAGCTGTTCAGTACCGGATGCTGCACAAGCAGCTGACCGTCCTGAGCCGCGCTGCAGAGACGGCCCCCAATCTGGACTGTATGATCGGGGAAAGCCAGGTGATGCGGGAGTTGTTTCAACGTCTAACGAAAATCGCCGATACCGGCATTTCCGTATTGATCACCGGAGAGAGCGGTGCCGGCAAGGAAGTGGCCGCGCGCGCCCTGCACAACCTGAGCCGCCGGAAGCAGCAGCCATTTGTCGCCATCAATTGCTCGACGTTGACGGAGACCTTGCTGGAGAGTGAATTGTTCGGCCACGTCAAAGGGGCGTTCACCGACGCCTGCAGCGATCGCAAGGGGCTGTTCCAGGAGGCCGATGGCGGTACCCTGTTTCTCGACGAGATCGCCGATTTCCCGCTGTCCCTGCAGCCCAAGCTCCTGCGTGTTATTGAGGAGCGCCGGGTACGACCGATCGGCACCAATAGCGAGTATCCCTTCGACGTGAGAATACTGGCCGCGACCAACCGGGATATCGAAGCCGCCGTCGGCGCGGGAGATTTTCGAGAGGATCTGTTCTACCGGCTCAACGTGATTACCGTTCAGGTTCCGCCCTTGCGGGAGCGCGGGGCGGACCGGTTGCTGCTGGCCGCCCGGTTCGTCAGCGATTGTAGTGCCAGGCAGGGCAAACAGGTAACCGGCATCGAAAAAGCGGCGGCAAAAAAAATCCTCAATTACCCGTGGCCGGGCAATGTCCGAGAGTTGCGCAATGCGATGGAACACGCTGTCGCCCTGGCCGACCATCAGTTGATCACCCCGGAAGACCTGCCGGAGAAGATACTATCCCAACACCACCTCCTCGAATCGGTGTATCATCCCGCCGATTTGGTGTCTCTTGAAGAGATGACCAATCGTTATATCAACTATGTCCTTGGTGTTACCGAAGGAAACCAGAGCCTGGCCGCCCAGATCCTCGAGATTGACCGAAAAACACTCTACCGGCGTTTAAACAAATCGAGTTGAGTGGTTGAGTTCCCTTGCGCTGGGGCATTATGCCCCGCTGCACCATTGTGCCCCGGCGAACTGTGTAACGTGTCGCCGGTTTTCCCGCCGCCAGTCGCCGCTGCCCGGAGCGATTTACTGCGTATCCGTTAAACCCGC
>JAZBPM010000150.1:0-2943 GCA_036351615.1 Desulfofustis sp. | reverse complement strand
TGGTCAGAATAGAGGCCATCATCAATTCGATGACGGCCGCCGAAAGACGCAACCACAGCATCATCAACGGCAGCCGCCGCAGACGGATCGCCAGCGGCAGCGGCACCCGGGTTCAGGATGTGAACCGGCTGCTTAAAAATTACACTCAAGTCATCAAAATGATGAAAAAATTCAACCAGGGCAACATGCGCGGGATCCCCCGCGGCATGCTGCCGTTTTAAAGGAGCTTAAACAGGATGGTCAGAATCAGATTGGCGCGGCACGGTGCGAAGAAAAAACCGTTCTACCGCATCGTGGTTGCAGACAAGGAGTCCCCCCGGGACGGGAATTTTCTCGAAAATGTCGGCACCTACGACCCGTTGCAGGACCCGGCAAAAGTGACATTCAAGGAAGAGCGCATCAAATACTGGATCGGCCAGGGAGCGATTCCATCCGATACGGTCAAGAGCCTGTTCAAAAAAGAAGGCCTCTTCGCAGATAATTCATAATCGGTCTCTGTTCTTTCCTGTTCGGTCGAAACCGGAAAGGGGACGAGAAAATGAAAGAGCTGATCAGCTACATCGCCCGGGCTCTGGTGGACCTGCCCGACGAGGTGACGGTAACCGAGATCGAGGGCAACCAGACCACAGTGCTCGAACTCAAAGTCGCCAAGTCGGATCTGGGTAAAGTTATCGGCAAAAAAGGGCGCACCGCCAGCGCCCTGCGGACCATTTTGAATGCGACGTCTGCAAAGCTGAAGAAGCGGATGGTATTGGAGATCATTGAGTAGCCCCCGGCCGCCGGCAGATCATGTGCTCATCGGCAAAATCGTCGGAGTGCACGGTATAAAGGGCAACATCAAGATTGTTTCTTTTGCGGAGTCATTGGCGCTTTTTGAAGAAGGCAGTGCCATCCTTCTGTGCAGCCCGGACGGTCTGCAGCAGGAACGCACCATCAACTGGGTCAAGCCGCACGGCCGCGGGGCGCTGCTCTCACTGGAGGGCGTCACCAGCCGTGATCTGGTCACGGAACTGATCGGCTGCGAACTGTATGTCGGCAGGGATAGACTGCCGGAGCTGGAACCCGGCGTTTATTACTGGTTGGATCTCATCGGTTTGGCTGTGGTTACCGCCGAGGGCAACTACCTCGGAAAGATCGAATCAATCATCCAGACGGGCAGCAACGACGTCTACGTCGTCAGGCATCATGAGCAGGAAACCCTGGTGCCGGCACTGAATAACGTCGTGGTCGCCATAGACCTGGACAAAAAAGAGATGCGGGTCGATCTGCCCGAGGGACTGTGATGCGGTTCGTCATTGCGACAATATTCCCGGAGATGTTCGAGCCGATCTGGTCCCACGGTATCGTCAGCCGGGCTTTGAGCCGCGGCATCATCACCGCCAGCTGCGTCAATATCAGGGACTATGCCGCCGACAGGCACCAGATGACGGACGATCGGCCTTACGGCGGCGGCTGCGGAATGGTCATGAAGCCCGAACCGCTGGCAGGCGCCATCCGGGCGGCCTCGGCCGCGGCGCCCGGGGCCATGCGGATACTGCTGTCCCCCCAGGGGCGCGTGTTTGACCAGCCGCTGGCCGCCGAACTGGCCGCTGAAGACGGCCTGATTCTGGTTTGCGGCCGATACGAAGGGACCGACGAGCGGATCGCAAAAGAGCTGATCGACCTGGAAGTGTCGGTGGGCGATTTCATTCTCAGCGGCGGCGAAATCGCTGCCATGCTGATGCTCGATGCCATTACCCGACTGCTGCCAGGGGCATTGGGCGGGGCCGAAAGCGCCGCGAAAGATTCTTTTGCACAGGGACTGCTCGAGCACGCCCACTACACGAGACCGCGCCGGTTCGAGAACGACGATGTCCCGGATGTGCTGCTTTCCGGCGATCACGGCGCCATCGAGAAATGGCGTCTGGAGTCTTCTATGCTGCGCACTCTGGTCAAACGGCCGGACCTGCTCAAAGACCGAAAGATGGGCCCCGAAGAAGTTGAAGTGCTCAAAAAGTGGCAGGCGCGGCTGGGTGAATTGCTGGGTGCCGAAAGTGGGTAGGAATCATCAAGACGCTGGTTGACCCAAAACAACCAAAAGGTGCCCATGCTGCCGCCGGCCTTTATCTGGCGCTGATTCACCATCCGGTGATCAACCGCAGGGGCGAGGTTATCACATCAGCGGTCACCAACCTCGATCTGCACGATATCAGTCGCGCAGCGAGGACATACGGCGTTCGAGCGGTTTTCTGCGTCACCCCGCTCGAGGATCAGCAGCAGTTGATCGGCCGGCTGATAGAACACTGGACCGAGGGGTACGGGGCAAGATTCAATCCGGATCGCAGAGAGGCCCTGAAACTGTTGCGCATTGCCGCCTCATTGACGGAAACCATCGCAGCGGTGACCGCTTGCGAACAGCAGGCGCCGCAGATGGTGGCAACGAGCGCCCGGCCGCAACCGGGCACTATCGCCTGTCAAAAAATCGGGCAGCGGCTGGCGGACGGAATTCCGCAGCTGCTGCTTTTCGGCACGGCCTCCGGTTTAGCGCCGGAGGTGATCGCAGCGGCCGATGCCGTTCTGGAGCCGGTTGTGGGATGCGGTGTCTACAACCATCTCTCGGTCAGATCGGCGGCCGCAATTATCCTGGATCGATTAAGATTCCGTCGAAACGGCGAATTGGCACAATAACGCATACAAACAACAATCGAATATCCTGTTCGGTGTCCGGGCAGAACCCGCTTCAGGTTCCCAGACAGTGCCGGGCACTATTCAGTAACTTTGGAGGAATCATGGACAAGGTCAAACAACTTCAGATCGAGCAGATGAGGATGGATCTGCCGGATTTCGCTGCCGGTGACACAGTCAAGGTCCACGTTAAAATCAAGGAAGGCGAAAAAGAGCGGATTCAGGTGTTTCAGGGGGTGGTGATCAGCCGCCGCAACGGCACCACCAACGCCACCTTCA
>JAZBPM010000149.1:0-8557 GCA_036351615.1 Desulfofustis sp. | reverse complement strand
GGTAAGGGAAGCGGCAAGAAGGACGCAAAGAAGAGTGCGTCGGCCGGGAAACCTGAAATGATCACCGATGTCCTGGTTGAGGACCCCGTCTGTCATAAACTGGTACCGAAGCAGCAGGCCATCCAGCTGGAGGTAAAGGGCGAAACGCATTACTTCTGCAGCAGGGAATGTTCTGAACACTTTCTGTCCGAAAAAGGAGAAGAATCATGAAATTTTTTATCGATACCGCCAATCTGGATGAGATTAAAAAAGGCGTGGCAATGGGCATGGTTGCCGGTGTCACCACCAACCCGTCGCTGGTGGCCAAGGAAGGAAAACCGTTCCACGAGATCCTCAAAGAGATCTGTGCCGTCGTCGATGGCCCGGTCAGTGCCGAAGTGGTCAGCCTCGAAGCTGAGGGGATGCTGCGTGAGGCCCGGGAGTTGGCGGCGATGAGCGACAAGATCGTCGTCAAGATCCCGATGATCGTCGAGGGGATGAAAGCCGTCAAACAGCTGGCGGCCGAAGGGATCAACACCAATGTAACCCTGGTCTTTTCTCCGGCTCAGGCGCTGCTGGCGGCCAAGGCGGGGGCGACGTATGTCAGCCCGTTCATCGGACGGCTCGATGATATCAGTCAGGCCGGCATGGATCTGATCAACGATATCATGACCATCTATCGGAATTACGGCTTCCAGAGCGAAGTCATCGTCGCCAGTGTCAGGCACCCGATGCATGTCGTCGAAGCTGCAATGATCGGTGCCGATATCGCCACTATTCCGTTCAAGGTGATCGCCCAGCTGGCCAAGCATCCGTTGACTGATATCGGTATGGAGCAGTTCCTGTCGGATTGGGAAAAACGCGCCCAATGAGCCCGAGGCTCCACACCAGGGACAGGCACAGCAAGCGGTTGTGCCGTTTGTTGACTTTGTTGCTGATCGGTATCGCCATGACGGGCGGACCCAGTTTGGCGAGCGACGGTATTTTTGTCTGCCCGGACGGCAAAGGCAACAAGCACTTCACGAACACGCCCGACTCCTCACAGTGCAAACCCTTTCGCGCCCGCAAACAGGTTACGTTCAGCCATTTCGCTAAGAAGGGCTCTTCGTTGTCAGCCCGTTGGGGTGCAGCGAAAAACACGTTTGCCTATGATCGGGAGATCAATCAGTGTGCCGTCCAATACCGTCTTGATCCGAACCTGGTCAAGGCGGTCATCCGGGCCGAATCGGATTTCAACCGGCACGCTGTGTCGCGTCGCGGGGCGCAGGGGTTGATGCAGCTGATGCCGGCAACGGCTCGTGAGTTGCGCGTTGCCGACCCGTTCAATGCCCGGCAGAACATCGACGGGGGCACGCGTTATCTGCGCACCCTGCTCGATATGTTCGACGGCAACGTGACCCTGGCGCTGGCCGCCTACAATGCCGGGCCTACGCTGGTCAAAAAAATCCGTAAGGTACCGTCCATTCCGGAAACCGTTCTCTATGTCAAACGGGTCCTCTCTTATTACGAAGGCTACGGGGAAAGACGTATCGCAGATGCCTTCGATCGTGCGCAGATCAATGTTCGTGGTTTGGTAACGGTTCAATAACCCGATGAAATACTTGCTGACACTGCCGAATATACTGACCGGTTTCCGGTTTGCGCTGATACCGGTGCTGATGGTGCTGTTTATGGTCCGGCAAAGTACCGGCGTGGAAATGGCGGCGTTTTTCGTGTTTGTACTGGCCGCACTGACTGATTTTGCCGATGGCTACCTGGCCCGAAGGTACAAGGCCGAGACGGTGCTCGGTAAACTGATGGACCCGCTGGCGGACAAAGCGTTGGTTACCACGGCGCTGATCATGCTCATCCCGCTCGGCAAGATTCCGGCCGCCGTCAGCCTGGTCATTATCTGCCGCGAAATCATCGTTACCGGGTTTCGCGGCCTGGCCGCCACCAGCGGTAAGGTGGTGGCAGCCGGCATGCTCGGCAAGATCAAGAGCAACCTGCAGTATTTCGGTCTCGGGTTTCTGATTTTTCCGCTCGGTGTCCTGCCCGTGCCGTACCAGCATGAAATCGGCAGGATCTTGATCTACGGCTCATTGGTGATGGCCGTCTGGTCCGCTATCGACTACTTCTACAAACTGCGCGCCGTTTTCGTGGAAACGCCCACCCGCTAGGCGACACCGACCGCACCCCTGTTTTACACCTCGCTAAAATCGCCCTGACGGTCCTGGAACGCTTCGTCGCGATAATCGGAGACGAACATGTAACCGGGGGCGTGGGTAATGGCCAGTTCGGGGGCGACATTCATCAATGCCGCCTGTGGGGTGACGCCGCACGCCCAGAAGACAGGCACTTCGCCATCGCGAACGGGGACCGGATCGCCAAAATCGGGTCGCGACAGATCGCCGATGCCGATTGCAGCCGGATCGCCGTGGTGGACCGGTGCGCCGTGGACGGCCGGATAACGGCCGGTAATTCGGTAGGCCTTGTCGACCAGTGCAGCGGGAATCGGGCGCATGCTGACCACTAATTGACCGGTAAACGGACCGGCCGGGCGGCAGGCGATGTTAGTCAGGTACATCGGTACATTGCAGCCGCACTCGACATGGCGAACCGGCACGTTCTCTTTGAGCAGCGCGTTTTCAAAGGTGAAGCTGCAACCGATCAGAAAACTGACGAAATCGTTCTGCCAGAGATCGGTCACATCACTGCGCAGTTCAACCTCGGTGTTCCGGAAGACCTTGTAGCCGGGCAGATCGGTGCGCAGATCACTGCCCGGGGCAAGCTTTTTCGCCTCATAGCCGCCCTCCTTGACCACCTCGAGTAGCGGGCACGGTTTCGGATTCTGTCGGCAGAACTGGTGAAAATCGTCCGCGTAACGACTCGGCAGGATGACCAGGTTGAGCTGCGTGTAGCCGACACAGCAGCCGCTGGTCGGTTGACGCCACAAGCCGCTGCGAACTTCATTTCTGAACTGCGCCGGCGACAGTGTCCGCATCCGTTCCGGGATAGCCGTGGTGCCGGGAGATACCGGCGATGGTCGGTTCATTGCCTCGCTCCTGTGAAATGAGATCATCGTTGTATTGACACCTGGTATACTACATGATATATCACAAGTATGCCAAACAAATCGATGCGCCAGGTTGCCTATGACTGGCTGAAAAAGCAGATTATCACGCTCGATTTTCCGATGGGGAGCTGCCTGGTGGAAAACACGCTCTGCCGGGACCTCGGGATGGGCCGGACGCCGATCCGGGAAGCGCTCCAGCAGCTGGCAGCGGAAGGGTTGGTGACGATACTGCCGAGAAAGGGCATCTTTGTCAGTAATATCAATTTCACCGATTTCGAGAACCTGATCGAGGTCAGGATCATGCTCGAGACCCATGTCGTTCGGCGACTGGCCCGCAACCGTATGCTCGTCGGCGGTGTCGCCCCCGACAGGCTGGAGCAGATTCGGACGCTGTTCGACAATGTCGCCGAACTGGTCGAAGCAGGTGATATCGACGCATTGCTGGTGATCGAACGCAAGTTTCATCAAGGTTTGGTCGCGCTGCTCAACAACCCGTTGCTCGACGATCTGGCCGAACATATCTTCGACCTGGTGACCCGCACCTGGTATCTGTCCTTTAAAAACAGGACGAAAAAGGATCTGGCCGAGACTCTGCAGGAGAATCTCGATGTGTTCGAGAAGGTCTGTCAGGGAGACGCCCAGGCCGCGGAAGACGCCATCGTGGAACACGTGATGAATTTCCGCAGCAAGGTCTTTCATCAGCCAAACGTGCATTATTACCACCACCCTTAAAAGACGGAGGCCCACCCATGAAAAAAGTTGCCATGTTCACCCTGTGTTCCGGTCTGCTCCTGACCGTTGCCTCGGGAGCGATCGCCAAGGACCTTCGGGTCGTCGGCAGTTGGAACAGTTTGACGATGTTCAAGAATTTCGAGCAGCCGTTCTGGACGGAAAAGGTGCCGGCGGCGATGCCCGATGTGACGGTCGAGATGACCTCCCTCGGCCAGGTCAACCTCAACGGTCCCGCCGTCCTGCGCCAGATGGATATGGGCGTCTTTGATGTGGTGCATACCGTCGCCGATTACGTGGTAGCCGATTCCCCGGTCCTGGCCGGGCTCGATATGCCCGCCCTGGCCCCGGAGATCGAGCAGGCGCGCTCTGTGGTCGATGCCTATCGTCCGGTTGTCGCCGAGACGCTGGCCCGGGACTTCAACGCCAAACTGCTGGCCATCGCCCCATACCCGGCCCAGGTCATTTTCTGCAAGGGAGCGGTCGCCGGGCTCGATGACTTGAAAGGCAAGAAGATCAGGGCGAGCGGCTGGACCACGTCGGAATTCGTCACCGCGCTCGGCGCCACCGGCGTTACCATGTCGTTCAGCGAAGTCCCCCAGTCCTTGCAGCGCGGGGTCGTCGACTGCGCCATTACCGGCAGCCTGTCGGGATATTCGGCCGGCTGGGGAGAAGTGGCCGATCATATCTACCCGTTGCCGGTCGGTGGTTGGGATTACGTGATCACTACGATGAGCATGAAAACCTGGGAGAGTTTTTCCGAGGCTGAGCAACAGCAATTGCAGGAGATGATCACCACCGAGCTGGAAACGCCGGCCTGGCAGGTTACTGCCGAGGAGACGATAGCCGGGGTGGATTGCCTGACGGGCAAGCAGTGCGCCCATGGTGAGCCCAATAACTTGACCCTGGTGCCGATCTCTGACAACGATCTGCAGCGGGCTCAGGAAGTTCTGGTGGAAAACGTCCTGCCGGCCTGGGCCGCCAAGGTCTCCCCGGCCGATGTTGCGCAGTGGAATGAAACTGCCGGCAAGCAGGCCAATATCCAGATCAAGTAGCATCTCAGGCCGTCGGCGGGCGGGGGATCGTATCGGACCCTGCCCACCGATCAGGCCCGCTGATGTTCGTAACCGATGTGTCCGCCGCCGATCCGGGTCTTTCAGCCGATGGTCGGCTCGCAGGAACCACCAGTTGATTAAGGATCTGCCATCAGCGGCGGATGGCCGGGATTGAGCGTATGGGCAAACTCCTCTCTATTACCGAAACCGTCAATCGGGTCGGCGTCTGGGTCGGCGGTTTGCTGATGTTTTTTACCTCTGCGATGATTGCCGTGGAGGTGGTACTGCGCAAGGTTTTCGCCATCTCCATGGGCGGTGCCGATGAAATCTCCAGTTACGTGCTGGCCATCAGTTGCAGTTGGGCCTTTGGCTTTGCCTTGCTGCGCAAGGCGCATATCCGCATCGATATTTTTTACGCGAAAATGGGGCAGCGGTTGCAATCGCTGCTTGACCTGCTGTCGTTGCTGACCTTTCTTGTCTACCAGATACCGCTTGTCTACTTTGCCTGGCTGGTCGTGAAGACCTCGATCATCAGGAATTCGGCGGCCAACACGCCGTTGCATACCCCGTTGTGGATTCCACAAGGACTCTGGTTTCTTGGACTTGTCTGCTTTCTGTTGACCACGGTAGTGCTGCTCGCTGCCTCTGTCGTCCGGCTGGCCCGTGGCGATCTGGAGGGCGCCCGCGCTTTGACCGGGCCCAATACCATCGAGGACGAGATCAAGGAGGAAAGTGCGTCCCTGCCTAAAGCGGAGACACTATCCGATGGGGGCGTGCGATGATGATCATTGGTGTTGTTCTTGCTGTCCTGCTGCTGCTCTTGCTTCTGAGCATCCCGGTTGCCGCGGCTCTGGCGGCCCTCGGCCTGAGCATGGGCAGCGTGTTTTCCCCGTTTCCCCTCTACAAGGCCCTCGGGGAGATTTCCTGGTCTGCGGGCACCGACTTTTTACTGCTTGCCATTCCACTATTCGTACTGCTCGGTGAGATCCTGCTCCGGGCAGGTATCGCCGAACGTACCTATCGTGCGCTTTTTTACTGGCTTTCCTGGCTGCCCGGCGGCTTGATGCATGCCAACGTCGCCACCTCGGCGCTGTTTGCCGCCACGTCCGGCTCCTCGGTGGCGACCGCGGCGACGATCACCACGGTGGCGCTGCCCCAGGCGCGCAAGTTCGGCTATGCAGAAAGCCTGTTTGCCGGCTCGATAGCGGCCGGCGGAACGTTGGGGATTCTCATCCCGCCGTCGATCAACCTGATCGTCTACGGTTTTCTGACCAATACGTCGATCCCGCGCCTCTTTCTGGCCGGCATCGTCCCCGGCATTACGCTGACGATCCTGTTCATGATCGGCATCGTCGTTATCTGCCTGATCAATCCGAAACTCTCCGGACAGAAGGTGAGCTCGTCCTGGTCGCAGCGTCTCGGCAGCCTCAAAGACCTGATTCCGGTGCTGTTGATCTTTGTTGTCGTGATCGGCTCCATTTATGCCGGCTTTGCAACCCCGACCGAATCGGCGGCCCTCGGCGTACTCGCGGCGCTGGCACTGGCGGCGGCCCACCGGCGCCTGAGCCTGGTTATGCTGCGCGACGTGGTGGAAGGGACGATGCGTACCACGGCGATGATCATGCTCATCCTGTTTGCCGCCTATTTTCTCAACTTCGTCCTCGCCTCGATCGGTCTGACCCAGATGCTCACCGATTTTGTCAACAATCTGGGCATGAGCCCGATGGCGACCATGCTGGTCATCGTCGTACTCTATATGGTGCTCGGCTTTTTCATCGAAACCCTGTCGCTAATGGTCATCACCATTCCGATCGTGGCGCCGGTGGTGGTCGGCCTCGGTTTCGATCCGGTCTGGTTCGGGGTTTTGCTTATTTTGCTCATTGAAATGGCCCTGATTACCCCGCCGGTTGGTCTCAATCTCTATGTGGTGCAGGGAATCCGCCAGAGCGGTTCGATCAGCGAAGTAATGATCGGCAGCATTCCCTTTGTCGGTCTGATTCTCCTGATGATCTTCCTGCTGCTGCTCTACCCTGACCTGGCCTTGATTCTGGCCCGCTACGTTCAGTAATCGTTTCGTCATTACCGGAGGACTACCATGCAGACGATCAGCTTCATGTTTCCCGACAGCTCACAGGAGCTGGTCATCGATCGGCTTGTTGTCGCCGGCTGGGTCGGGAAAGATCGGGCCGCCCTGCAAAAGCATATCGATGAACTGGCCGCCCTTGGCGTCACCCCGCCGGGGCGCACGCCGACCTATATGAACCTGAGTCCATCCTTGCTGACCAGCAGTCCGGAGATCAGCGTCGTCGGGCCAAACTCCTCCGGCGAAGTGGAAGCGGTTGTCGTCGTCGCCCGGGACGGACAGCGCTACCTGACGGTCGGCAGCGATCACACCGATCGCCAGTTCGAGCAATACGGCATTCCGGAATCGAAACAAATGTGTGCCAAACCGCTGGCCGACGAAGCCTGGCCGCTGGACGAGGTGCAAGACCACCTGGCCGAGGTGACGCTTCGCTCCTGGATGACCGAGGGTGGCCGGAGACGGCTCTATCAGGAAGGGACCCTGGCGGCCAATCGCGATGTCTTCGAATTGCTCGCCGAGATGCCGCCGGAGTGCGTCAGCGATGGCTGCTCGTTCTGTCTGTTTTGCGGCACGTTTGCTGCCATTGGCGGTTTGAGTTACGGTGAGCGGTTTGAAATCGAGATGGTCGATCCGCTGCTCAAACGACGCATCGCCCATACGTACGTTATTCGCGTGCTGCCTCAATTCATTTAGGCGAGCCGGCCAGACACCGGGGAGGAACCCAGCCTATGACCATGAAACTCACCCTTGCGCAAACCGCCGGTTCGGTTTCGGTCCGTGAAAATATTGAAACGGCTCGCCGTCTCATCGGTCAGGCGGCGCAGGCCGGTGCTGACCTGATCGTATTCCCGGAGATGTTCATGGCGCTGCCGCAACCGGGGCAACCACTCGGCTCTGTGGCCGAGCCGATAGATGGTTCGTTTGCCACGGCGCTCAGTGCGTTGGCGCGGTCGCACCGGATCGCGGTAGCCAGCGGCTTTTGGGAGAAGGCCGACCAGGAGCCGAACAAGGCGGTCAACGCAGCTGTCGTCTTTGACGATCATGGTGATCTGCTGGCCAGCTATCGTAAGATCCATCTCTTCAATGCGCTCAGCGTCCGGGAATCAGACACGATGGTCGGCGGTCGGGTTCCGCCCCCTATCTTTTCCATCGGTTCGCTGCAGGTCGGCCTGGCGATCTGCTACGACCTGCGCTTTCCTGAACTGTTCCGCTATCTGGCGGGTCACGGCGCCGACCTGGTGATCGTCCCGTCCGCCTGGTATGCCGGCCCGATGAAAGAAGAACACTGGCTCACCCTGCTCCAGGCGCGGGCCATCGAAAACACCTGTTATATCGCCGGGGTCAATCTCTGCGGCACCTCGTTCGCCGCGCGCTCGGCGATTTTCGACCCGTACGGAGTAGCGCTCGCTACCGCCGGAGAAGGGGAAACGCTGCTGACCGGTTCAGTGAGCAGCAAACGGGTGCGGGAAATCAGGGAGAAGCTGCCGACCCTCAGTCACGTCCAGTCGCATTTGTTCCAGGACTGAACTGCGAGAACGAGGCTGACAACGCTTTCTGCTTGACGGCAAAACGGGATCTGAGCTATAAACATCATCTCATGCCGGAGTGGTGAAACTGGTAGACGCACTGGACTCAAAATCCAGCGGGAGCAATCCC
>JAZBPM010000148.1:0-3471 GCA_036351615.1 Desulfofustis sp. | reverse complement strand
GCGGGAACATCTGTCCCGACGTGCGGTACATGCCGGCCACCACCTTGGCGCCGTAGGCCCCGCCGGCTGCCGGAAGCACCACACAGCCCTTGAGCGCTGTAGGCAGCGAGGCCGCACCAAGGTCACCTTCCCCATCCTGCAGGATGATGATCGGAAAGTCGACCCCCTTTACCGACTGGATGCACAAGGCAAGCAGCGACAAACCATAACGCACGGACGGCCGGCTGAACATCTCGGCAGAGCCATGGATCAGCCAGAGGCTCACCTCCGGCTCCAACAACTCGGTGCGTGGAGTATACCAGGCCATTTTATCGAGATTGTCTTCCCAGAAGTGGCCCGCTCCCTCAAGACCGTATCCTTTCAATGAGGTCATGATCCCCTGCATCGTTTCCGGCGACCGTGCCAATGAGGTGAGCCAGATCTTTTTCTTCATGTCATCTCCTTTATTAACCGGTACCCTTCAGGATTCAATGAATCCAAGCGGGTTATCCAGGTCAAAACCGAACAGACGGGGATTTTCTCCGATAACCGCGGCCGAGAAGATATAAAAGACATAATCATAGGTTTCCTGTGGAATCTTATCCCGGTATGTCTTGAGAAACTGCCAGAAATTGCGATCCTTGGGATTAAGCGGCATCTCGTTGATCAAGCGGTTCACCCGCGTTTCCCCCCAGTTGTAGGAAGCGATCACCAACAGCCCCGAAGCCTGGGCATCGGTATCATAGATGTGACGAAGATAGCGCGCAGCCGCCCGGGTAGATTTGACGAAATGATGCCGATCATCCTGTGGATCCGGCTGGCGATGACCGGCCAGCGGCCCGGCGGCAAGCCCGTAATAGGTGGCGGTGGAGGGAATGAACTGCCACATTCCCTTGGCAATCCCCCATCTGGTTTTCGGACCGCAGGCATTGACATCGAAGTTGCTTTCCTGAAGGGCCAGGTAATAGAATTGCGGCGGCAGGTCATGGGAGAGCAGGGTATCGGCGATCGACTCGGTATAGCCGTTCTGGTGCGCCCGGTTGATCGCATTGACATAGCGTTTCGTCGATTTCCATTTATCGATATACTTCATGACTTCGGCGGCAAAATCGTCGGGCATGAAAATTTCGCACTCGCCAAAAGTTCTGGCCATGCGGAGGATCAGCCGTTCCTGTTCGCTGATGCTCTTCTCGTAAATTTCGAGTTGATCGACAAACCGGGAATAACTTTGCCCCAACTCCTGTGAACGTTTCTCGAACTGCGCCACCTTGGCTATCGTCTCGGCATCTCTGCTCTCCCGAGCCAATGCGAGCAGATCGGCAAACTCCAGTTCCAGTGCCTTCATGGCATAGAAGATTTCTCCGGCCAACTCCCGCTGTTTCACCACCTGCATATGGTTGTAGACGGCAACCGTCCCGGAAATGACGAACAGAAGAGCCACCGCAGCGATTATTGCCCCGTATTTTCTTTTCTGCCGGCGCTGTACCCGACCAAAGGCCTGACGAACCATCATGGTATGTTCGCCGGCCTCGTCTTCAGGTCCGTCGCTGAAATAGCGCTGCTGATATTGTGTGACGGTCAGCGGATCTTCCTGCTCTTTACGAGCCGGTCGAGGATAATCGACGTGGACATGCAGCTCGGGTCCGCCCTTACCAAGTTCCAACCGGGCGTCCTCGACCAATTCGTGCCGGTCCACCCGTTGATTACCGATGTAAACACCGTTGGCACTGCCCTCGTCGATCACCCACCAACGATCGGCCAGCAAAACAAATTCAGCGTGCTTCCTGCTGACCACCGAGTCGGCAAGACAGATCTCGCACTCGGGCGCACGGCCGACGCGAAAGGACCTGGTGAACACCTCCGTTCGCAGGTTGCCGCTCTGATCTTTGTAGGAGATATAGATTTTCAAGAATTGATGTCAGGCTCTCCAGGCCATTGCACCCAGATTATCTACCTTATTACTCGATTCCCGTGATGCAGCAGTCGTCCGATCTTTTACCCGGCACACTTCGCTTGAGCCAGCTTTCTAGGCTGGGATTGCTATAATTCGGCGGCTGCTTGGTTATTCGCACAAAAGTAAATGCGGCACAATTCTGATTGCTTACACAGGCATTTAGACATTTTTCGAAATTCGTGACGCCCATACTATGGTAGTCACCGCCCCGGCGACCGGTATCAAATTCAATGGTAACAACGCCGGCAACTGTGTCCTGTTCATCAACCTTAGCGACTTGCCTCGTTTCAGGGTGCCAGCAAGAGCACCTTGGTCTGGCTCGGGACTATGCGCATCCCTGGAGCGTTGGTACCGTTCTGCAGACTGGCGCTGGTCAGTCTGGTGGCGGGTTTCCCCTCGAAAAGCACGGTAAATGCGCCGGTCAGATGCCGAGAGGGCCCCATCACCCGCCCGGAAGCGACCCCCATGCTGACCCCCGCATTGTCGCCTTGGGTCATCGGGGTCGTGGTACCGAGGTTATGCGCCGGCATGCACATGATAAACGTTTTGCGACAGGCAGTGCCCGGGTTGGCAGTCGGTCCCATCGCTATATTGGGATACGGAATCGGTACCGGCGCCGGCGATGGGGGTGCCGGGGTCAGGCACACATCGGGAAATGCCGTATCCATGCCCATCATCTGTGTATTCGCAAACATGTATCTTCCTCAGCCGATATGGATTCGCTTGGCATCTATCTTCACGTCTTCGTGAGCGACAATCGTCGAGTACTTCCCTTTTAGCGAAAGTAGGCTTTTCGCGTGGCAATCGTAACGATCCGCCCTAATGTGTTCGACCTCCTCGATGGTCCTGTAGGAACGGGTCAGCCGCTGGCGCAACCGTTCAATGATTGATTCAAATCCGGTCGCCAGTAGCCTGATGCTCGTCACCTGCGCGTCGAGGAACTTCCCCCAGAAGGACATTTCGTCCACCGAGATTTCAGCCCGGGCGGCATGAAGCCCAACCTCCCTGCCGATCATCTGCAATCGGCCTCCGGACGCCAGGGTGATGTCATCGCTCGACACCAGATTCACGTTCCCCTCTTTTGCCCTGATCGTGATATCGTTTTCAAACACCAGCTCAGACACCGCATTATCCTCACGTTCAAGCACTGCAAGGATATAAGCGGCATGGGACGGATGGCCCGCGATCAGAACCTTATCGCCAACCTGCGGCAGCAACAGACAGCTTGCCGCAGGCCTGGCATCCCATACACCATTGCCCGTCTGAATCGTGAAATTGTCCTCCCGCCGGTCCGTTATCATCCCATATTCCTGAAAGACCTGCTCGTTTTTCAGCGTGGTCGCCAGATTTCCCATGATACGCTCCTTCATCTTATGGGAACCTTGAAAAATTGACATTTCGCCCAACCTCATCGTTGCGCAATCAAATTTTATCCTCGGAATATCTGCATATGCCTGCGGTAAAATGTTCTTGCGCGCCTCGATCTTGAACGAAATTCAGATTTTTTT
Source organism: Desulfofustis sp. (assembly GCA_036351615.1). Lineage (GTDB taxonomy): Bacteria > Desulfobacterota > Desulfobulbia > Desulfobulbales > Desulfocapsaceae > Desulfofustis. The sequence continues at coordinate 30 of JAZBPM010000148.1, read as the reverse complement.
TCAAACTCCCCTTATGGTTGTAGCACTCCG
>JAZBPM010000147.1:0-5220 GCA_036351615.1 Desulfofustis sp. | reverse complement strand
TTGATTTTGAACGAAAATCTAAGTTTTGCAAAAGGCTCATCAGGCGATCATTTCACCGATCGCCTCGGCGATACGGCCGATACCGTCGGTAATAACCGACTCGTCCACACAGGAAAAATTCAGACGAAACGTCGATGTGGCGCCGGCCGCAGTATAAAACGGTTCTCCCGGGACAAACACGACTTGGCGGGCGACCGCTCGCTGAAACAGATCCATGGCCGGCAGGCCATCCGGCAGTCTCCCCCAGAGAAACATCCCGCCGTCCGGCCGGGTGCAGGTTACCGTGTCCGGAAAACTTCGATCAATGGCGGCCAGCATGGCCCGGCACTGCCGACCGTAAGCCTCGATGATTCGTGAAATATGTTCATCCAGATCGTTGTCCAGCAGATAGCGCAGCAAAATATACTGTGTGAAGTTGCAGGTATGCAGATCGGCTGCCTGTTTGGCAATAAGCAGTTTTTCATACAATTCGGCGGGAGCGGCAATCCAGCCGAGCCGAAAACCGGGTACGACTATCTTGGAGAACGAGCCGAGCAGCACCGTCTGATCCGGCAATAGATGAAAAAACGACGGACTGGCCTCGCCACGGAAACGCAAGGCGCCATACGGGTCATCTTCGATAAGGAGCAGGTCCCGGCCGGCGACGATTTCAGCAACCTCGCGCCGGTTTTCGCTGCTGTAGGAAATGCCCGACGGGTTCTGGAAATTGGGGACGGTATACATCAGTCGCGGCCGGTCCCGCTCAACGGCACTGGCCAGCCGATCGACAGCCATGCCGTCGTCATGAACCGGCACCGGCAGATAACGGGGACGATAGAGCGATAAGGCCTGGATCGCACCGAGATAGCCGGGCTCCTCGATAACCACCGGCTCGCCATCGTTGAGCACCACCTTGGCGAGCAGATCGAGAGCCTGCTGGCTGCCGTTGGTGATCAGAATCTGCTCGGGATCGAGTTTGATCCCCTGCTGCTCTTGATAACGCTGTGCTATGAAGGCCCGCAACTCCAGCAACCCCTCTGAATTGCTGTATTGCAGACAATCAGCGCCCCGTTCGGCAAAAACCCGATCGGCAGCAACACGCAGTTCATCGATCGGGAAAAAGGCGCGATTCGGCAATCCCCCGGCAAAAGAGATGATTTCGGGGTCCATGGTAACCTTCAGGATTTCCCGGATGAACGATCGGGGCACATCCTGCATCCGATCGGAAAAAATACCATTCATGGTCGTTGCCTATCCTTTGGGAACCTTGAAAAAATGTCATTCCACCCAATCTCATCGTTGCACAATCAAATTTTATCCTCGGAATATCATGTATATGCCTGCGGTAAAATTTTCTTGTGCGCCTCGATCTTGAGCGGAATTCCGAATTTTTCAAGCTCCCCCTTTGTTGCTCAACGGGGATGGAAAAATGAAAACGGATGGATTCAGGGCCCGCCCTTCGCACGGTCTCCGGCACCCTGCTCGTCGTTGTAGCGCGCCAGTTCAAGCAAGTTGCCGTCCGGATCGCGGATATACACCGAGGTCAGTTGACCGGCGGCTCCCATTCTGGTCACCGGGCCTTCGATCAGCTCCGTCTGTCGCTTGTCAAGCTCCCGGCACACCGCAGCAATCGGTTGTTCTACGAGCAGGCAGATGTCGGCAGAACCGGGAGTCGGCAGCTTAGCACAGGGGAGAAATTCCGAGCCGGCCAGATGGAGATTGATTTTCTGGTTACCGAAGTGCAGTGAGATCCTACCCGTCGCACTGACCTGTTTTTCCATGCCGAGCACGCTCGTGTAGAACGCCACACTGCGCTCGATGTCCCTGACGGTTAAAACCAGATGATCAACACTACTGATTTTCATCATGCATGCCTCTGCGGGCAGTACCGGATCATTGCTCAGGCGCCTCGTCGCTGCCGGTAATGGCAGCTTCATCGAGACGCTGCCGTTCGGCAGCCGCCTTGACCATCCGGAACAATTCCCGATAGTACGCCTTGTTTCTGCTTCTGGCATAGTGATGAGCCGCCTGGCGCAGATCGTGTTCGTCTAGTCCCGGATATCGCTGTAGCAGCCGGTCGATAACCGAACTCTGCCAGGTTACCGGCCATGACTGCTGCTCGCGGCGATGCTCCTCCAGCGATTCGATTGCTTCGTTGATGACCAGGTCCCGCCAATGCTCTGCATCGTGAAACAACCGCTCTTCCTCCAGCTTAGAGCCTTTTTTCTGTTTCAGGAAATGAAGTACCGATGCCACATCCTCCTGCCTGAGCAATTTGGCGACAAACTTGATCTGACGTTTCAGGGCACCGCCCTTGGTTGTTCGACACAGGGATAAGGCGTGGCGCACCTCGTCACTGACCCCGATACGGCCGAGTTCGGCATCACTGAGCGCAACACACTCCCTGGCGGCCATCTCCACCTGCTTGAACTGCCGCTTTTTTTCCGAACGACTGACCTGATCCATGAATCTCTCCCGGTAACGGCGGCAGCCGTCAGGAAACCTGCACGATGAGCGGTGGCTCGTAGTCCGGAGGCGGTTCAAAACCGAGCAACAGGCAGAGCGTGGCAGCCACATTGGCCAATCCCCGTTGCTCCAGGTTGCTCATGGCAAAACGCTTTATCCCGCTGTAATCCTTGATCACCAGTGGAACCGGATTACGGGTGTGGGAGACCATCGGAGACCTGACCCCATCTTTTTCGGTCCACATGCAATCGGCGTTTCCGTGATCGGCGGTAATAAGTGCGATTCCTCCGGCCTTTTCAACGGCTGCAAGGAGACGGCCGAGGCAGAGGTCGACCGTCTCGACCGCGATCCGGACAGCCGCCTCAACGCCGGTGTGACCGACCATGTCGCCGTTGGGATAATTAAGGCGGATAAAGCGGTAGTGGCCGGAAGCCACCGCGTCGATAGCCTGCTCGGTAATTTCCGCCGCTTTCATCCACGGGCGCAGGTCAAAAGCGAGCCGGTCCGACTCTATTTCAACGTAGCGTTCCAGATCCCGGTTGATATATCCCGATTTGTTGCCGTTCCAGAAGTAGGTGACATGACCGAACTTCTGCGTTTCCGAAAGCGCAAGCGAGGTCACGCCGCTGCCGCACAGGTACTCTCCCAGCGTACCGTGGATGACCGGCGGTTCCACCAGGAAGTGACTGGGTATCTTGGCATCGCCATCGTACTCCATCATCCCGGCGTAGAAAACATCGGGCACCCGTTGCCGGTCAAAATTAGAGAAATCAGGTTCTTCGAAGGCGCGAGAAATTTCGATGGCGCGATCGCCACGGAAATTGAAGCAGACCACCGCATCACCATCCTGGATGGTACCGATCGGTCCGTCGTCGTCGGCAACGACAAAGCTGTCCAGGTATTGATCTGTCTGGGACGGATCCTCGCGATAGTAGGTCTCGATCGCTTCAACTGCCGAAGGGAAGTGCCTCGCCTCACCGAGTACATGGGCCTGCCAGCCTCGTTCAACAATGCGCCAGTCGGCTTCGTAGCGATCCATGGTCGTAACCATCCTACCACCTCCGGAGGCAATGCGACAGTCGCACCCGGCCTGCTGCAACTCGGTGCAACGCTGTTCCAGCGGGGCAAAATAATCCAACGCGCTTTTCTGCCCGACATCGCGGCCGTCGAGCAGCCCGTGAATCCGAATCCTGCCGATCCCGGTTTGCCGACAGTGCTCGAGCAAGGCATAGAGATGGTTGATATGTGAATGGACATTGCCATCGGACACCAGCCCGATCAGGTGCAGCGTTCCGCCGCTGCTGCAGCGCTCCTCGATCTGCCGCCAGGCGTCGCTGCGAAAGATATCTCCGGACTCGATCGCCCTGCCGACCAATTTCGCCCCTTGAGCAAAAATCCGCCCCGCTCCCAAAGCGTTATGGCCGACCTCGGAATTGCCCATATCATCATCGGTCGGCAGGCCAACGGCGGTTCCGTGGGCTTTCAACGTAGTCATCAGCGGTTCGGCGAGTAATGCATCAATAACCGGCGTGTAGGAAACGGTAATACCGTCGCTGGCATCGCCACGGCCGATACCGATTCCATCGAGAATCACGGCAACCACCGGCCCGTCCACCGTGTTGCTCGTCACTGCCGGCTGCAAGCGATAATCTCCCTTCACTGGTCTCTCCCGGACGTCATTTTCTAAGGCAACCTTGAAAAATTGTCATTGGGCCCAATCTCATCGTTGCGCAATCAAATTTTATACTGGGAATATCATGTATATGCCTGCGGTAAAATTTTCTTGCGCGCCTCGATCGTGGACGAAAATCCGAATTTTTCAAGATCCCCTTGAGTCTTTTACGGACATTGTCTTTGCCATTGCCACGCGATTCTTTTACTATGAGCGCAGCACGGCACGCACAATCCTGTTTATCGGAACTCTATATCATTACCATGCAACGCGCAACGCAAGAAGGCTTGAACGATCGCCCCCTTTTGACCTGCACGATCCCTGAAGAAGACCTGCCGCGCCTGGCAACCATGCTTCAGGCCGGTTTCTTCGTCGATGGGGCTGCCGGAGAGTCCATTTCCTCTCTGCTCCAGCGATTGCCCGGCTTTTCCGCCGATTATATCGAAAACCAGATCCAGACCGTTTTTTACAATGGCGATGCCATCGACGACCTCTCCCAGCCGCTCATCGGACCGGCCCCGACCATCGCCCTGTCCGCGGCGATGCCGGGACTGGCCGGAGCCATCCTGCGCAAAAACAGTCCCGCCGCACCATTACGTAAAACGCGGAGCCAAGCAGCTGCTGCTGCGTCGGATAACACAGCGGTCACCGTACTGGTCAAATTATTCAATACCCTGGCTATCGAACGTGGTCCGGCGCTTTTTCGCAGTGGTGTCCGGATCAAGGCTGCCGACCTGGCCGGTTTTTTGTCGCTGCGCCCCTCGCTGCTGGAAAAAACCCGGGATATCAGGCTTGCCGGCTCCCCTGTTCCCGCCGACGAGCTGACGCAGCGACTGGCCGGGCAAACAAGCGTCATCATGCACGTCACCTGATCATGGATTCCGCCAACCAGTCGCGCGACATGCTCGGTCGCCGGGGGCTGACCCGGGTGGCCGAAGCCCGATCGATGCTTCTCGACAGACTCGACAACCTGCAACGCCCGACAGAACGGCTATCGCTGGGCGATGCACTGGACCGCGTCACCGCCGAACCGATTGTCGCCGCAGAGGATCTGCCGCCCGCTCCCCGTTCCACCATGGACGGTTTTGCCGTCATCGCCGCCG
>JAZBPM010000146.1:0-3707 GCA_036351615.1 Desulfofustis sp. | reverse complement strand
TCCGGGATGCGGCAGACCTGATTCGGGATTTCGGTGTGCTGCCGGAAGACGTTGAGCCGTCTCTGCAGATGCCGTGTCCTGGCTGCCCCCACCATCAGGAGTGCTACGGAGCATCGGCGCAGGCCGTTCATCATATCCAGATTATTTCCTTTTATCCTTTCTATCTGCTGATAACCAGAGATTATGACTTCCATGGGCGCGACTTCTCAGCCCGACTGGCGGGGGCGTCGGCCCGCCAACTCGCTGCCGAAAAAAATGCGCGGGGGGAGGTGGCCAACGGCCAAGCTTCGCGGGTATTAGAGGGGGAGACAGGTGACGATTTTCTCTATCCTGCCGATGATCAGCGCCGGTTCCTCGAATTGCTGTACCTGAAGGTACGCCTTCTCGATACCGTAGCTCAAGATATCGTCAACGGCCGCCTGTCTGGGACGTTTCCAGGGTACTTCCTGACACCTGCAGACATCGGCATCTCTTTTGTGTCCGGGTCAACTTTGCCTAATTATTGGGCGTTTCGCCTGACCTACCCCGGTGTGGAAAGATACCTCGTGGATCGTTTTCGCCTTCCGGGGAACATGGAGGCCGGGCAACTCTGTCGTTATGGTTTTTTTTGGTTTTTCCTTCTTGCGAGCAATTCGAGACAGCAGGAAACGATGCTGTTCGACAAACTCAGCCGATTGCTCAAGGAGGAGGTTGCGCCCCTTGCACAATTGTCAGCCATCGATGACGCTTTTCATCCGCGTCAAGCCTGGTGGGAGGCGCCTCATACTTTCGAGACACCATGGCTGGACCAGTGGGATATGGTTATTTCTACAGGGTTGGAGTTGCTTATCCGGGGCTACCGGCAGCCAGACGCGGGTGTGGACCAGGCGTGTGCGGCTGCCGGTAAGTGCTTGGCCAACCTGCGCGGCTTCGTGCTCACGCCGCCGGCGCCACGAGAGCAGTCGGAGTCTCGAAACGTCAGCATGGATCACGATATTTATAAAATCATCACGGCAATTAAAACATCTTGGCAAAAGCACATTGACCGGCCCCAGGAGTGCACTGATTGGAGCACAAACGAGGAACGGGAAAAGATTCCCGGGCGCATGTCCCCAACAGGGCCGGACGAAGATCGAAGCAGCGATCAGGAGAAGACAGTGTTGATTTCCCCGGCCGATCTATCTCGCGAGCCGGTGACCGATGATTCCCTGTCGGTGCATCACCATGCCGGTGCGCCCGTCACAACCGAGACTGCGGTTGGACCAGATATATCCGATGGGAGGGCAATGGCTGATGTGCCGTTGTCTCCGCAACGGCTTTCTCCTGAAAATGATAAAAGTCAGCTTGAAGAGACGCAGGTTATCGGTGGGAGCGGCATTACGGGGAGGAATGAAGGGCGTGCGTCACCGCAAGAGCGACGTCGGGTCTCGCTGGGTGACCAGGCACGAGATCGTATCGGAGACCCCGGTGTCTCCCAGCAATCAGTGGCCGATTCCCCTGACCCTTCGGGCGGCCGGTCCCTGGCAGGTGCCGGGGCGATAACTGATGAGGATAAACTGGAGGAGACAGTGCACCTTGCCCGGAGCCCTTTCGCTCATGACCCGGAGGACCGGCCGATTGAGCGAAAACGAGAGCCGTCTGATGCTGGTGGATCATCAGAGCCGATGAAGACCGGCCACCATGCCGGCGAGGACGACTTTTTGACGGAAACGGTGGTTCTCAAACCAAAGAACAAAAGATGACTCATGGTTCCTGCCGTTCGACAGATTGCAGCTGATCTTCGTGAGCTCTACCGACGGGATGTCGAGCGTGGTCGGGAAGCTATAGAAGCGCATCTTGGCGCTCTGCTCGCAGATCTCTCTGAAAGTGAAAAACAGCAGGCCCTGCAGTCTATCGCCGAACAGTTTGAGCCGGCACCAGATGAGAACGATTTTTTGACGAGCAAAAGCGGTAATGAGTTGTTAAGATTCATTTCTCTTCTTTTAGGTAAGCCAGTTCGTGTCGGTGACATGAACGAGCACCAGGTGCAACAGCGCCTGAGCGATTCGCTGCAACGTGTTTTTTCAGGATTGAACCAGGTGCTGCAGGCAATCGACAGCACCCTATCTCCTGATAAGGGCTTCGATGCCACCATCAGGTCTCTGCTTGTCGAAGAACTTGAAAGTCCGGCGGCGACACAGCCGCTCGAGACCTATATAGATCGAATAAGGGCGTCTTTTTTCACCTCCTACGAATCTTCCAAGACCGCACACCGGCAGGTCGTGGGAAAGATGCTCGAGCAACTCGAGCCCGAAGCACTTCTGACCCGGACCGGCGGCGGTTTCAAGCTGGGACCGCTGCGCAAGGCGGAGGCTTTCGACCGTTATGTGATTGTATATCAAGAAATACGATCCTGGTATGAATCGGGACGCGGTCTTGAGGACTATCTTCGCGCATTTGAAAAAAACTGCAGTGCCATGCCACGGCGGCATAAAGACGGAGGGGCTTTATGAAACGACTGGTAACGTCAATTCTCGCTGCTATCTGCCTGGTAATAATTTTCGGTTGTTCCGGGAAAAAGCCGCCCCCGCCGCAACCGCAGTGGCTTTTTGAACGAGATGCAATCACGATACGCTTCAAATCGGATCGAGTGCTCAATATGCACGAGGGGTCGCCGCACACGCTGATGGTCTGCGTCTACCAGCTCAGAGACGAGGGCATGCTCGGCCAATTGGCAACCAATGAAGACGGGGTCTATCAACTCCTTGATTGCGAGCCGTTCGACAGCAGTGTGCGCAGTAGCAAGCGGCTGATTATTCATCCCGACCAGGACCTTACGGTGGTCATGGATCGTCTCGCCGACACTCAAAAGCTTGCTTTCGTCGCCGGTTATTCGATGTTGCAGAAAGAGCGGATTTTACGGATTGTCGATATTCCGGTGTTAATCTCCAAAGACGAAAAATCGGCGATTGCAGCACCGTTGAAGGTGATGGTCAACCTTGGCTCCGAACAGATTGCCGCCATCCAAAGCTACTAGGGAAAAGCCATGGAAAAACCGTTGTTCTGGCATCAGGGACTCTTCCTCAATCCCCAGCATTTTCAACTCTTCGATCGATATGTCCAAGCCCTGACAAACGCGGCCCCACCGTATCTGCAGCCGCATTTCTGGGGAGTCGGGAGTATGAAGATTCAGGATGCCGCCCTCGGGAATCATACGCTGCAATTGATAGAAGGGGAGTTCTGTTTCACCGATGGAGCGTTTGTCTCTTTTCCCGGCAACGGTTTGCTTGAGCCACGTTCATTTGGCGATGGGTTCTTCGAAGGCGGCAAGCCGCTCGGTTGTTATCTGGGCCTGCGCAAGTGGAACTCCGGTGGCGATAATGTAACGGTATTGTCAAACCTTGATCACGTGGGGGGGGTGACCACCCGTTTTGTAACCTCCACCGAGTCCGACCAGGTGATCGATCTTCACCAGACCGGACCGGATGCCCAGGTCCGGCAGATGTTTTACGTGCTGAAACTTTTCTGGGAGAGCGAGGTTGACCAACTCGGTGATTATGAGCTGATCCCCCTGACTTTGTTAGTGCGCAACGGAGAAGAGGTTGTCAGGTCGGAGCGGTTTTTCCCGCCGTGCCTCTCTGTTTCAGCAATACCGCCGTTGCGCAAACTGGTTATGGAAATCCGTGATCAGCTGACTTCCCGAGCCCACCAGCTTGAAGCATACAAACGTTCCCGCGGCATTCATACCG
>JAZBPM010000145.1:0-3261 GCA_036351615.1 Desulfofustis sp. | reverse complement strand
GCCCGGAATGACTTCGACCAGTTTCATCACCGGCACCGGGTTCATGAAATGCATGCCGATCACTTTTTCCGGCCGCTTGGTCTGGGCACCGATCCGGCCGATCGGGATAGACGAGGTATTGGTCGCCAGGATCACGTGGTCCGGACATACGGTATCGAGTTCACGAAAGATGCCGAATTTGAGCTCCTCCATCTCGACTGCCGCCTCGACCACAAAATCGACGCCGGCCAGGTCGGCCAGGCGGGTGGTGGTGCTGATCCGGTCGCGGATCGCCCGGCAGGTGTCCTGGTCAAGTTTACCCTTGTCGACACTGCGCTGCAGATTCTTCTCGATGGACTGCAGTCCCCTGGCCGTGCAGTCGTCGCTGATATCGCTCATTACCACGTCGAGCCCGCTTGCCGCAGCGACCTGAGCGATGCCGCTGCCCATCTGGCCGGCACCGACGACTCCGAATGATCTGATTTCCATACGCCCTCCTCGGCCGGCCGCAATCGACCGGACCTACGATTGACAATACCGCGACACCGTGCTCGAAAGCCCGGGAACCCATGCTGGCGGATGCTGATAAGCGTCCCGGCTTTTCGATCAACGAACTTCCAGGATCAGCGGTTGACGACCAGGGCGACGGCCTCGCCTCCGCCGAGACACAGCGAGGCGACACCCCGCTTGGCGTCGCGCCGAATCATTTCGTGCAGCAACGTGGTCAAAACCCGCGCACCGCTTGCCCCGATCGGATGACCGAGGGCGACACTGCCGCCGTTGACGTTGACTTTCTGCGGATCAAGGGCCAGCACTCGGTTGATCGCTGTAGAGGCTCCGCTGAAGGCCTCGTTGATCTCAAACAGATCGACGTTCTCGATACCGACACCCTCTTTTTTCAGCACCTTCGGAATAGCGTGAATGGGCGCCATCAGAATATATTTCAGCTCAATCCCATGTGACGCCTGGGCACCGACCCGGGCCAGGACCTTGCAACCCAACTCCGTTGCCCGGGCTTCACTCATCAGTACCAGTGCCGCGGCGCCGTCGCTGATGATCGAGGCATTGCCGGCCGTACCGACACCGTCCTTGGTGAAGGCCGGCCGCATCTTGCTCAAGGTGGCAAAGCTCGTCTCGGTCGGGCACTCGTCAACGGAGAACCAGACCGGCTCCTTGGTTTTGCGCTGTGGTACCGGTACCGGTGCAATTTCATCGGAGAAGCGGCCGTCACCAATGGCCTGCAGGGCGCGGGCATACGATTGTTCGGCAAAACGATCCTGATCTTCCCGACTCACGTGCCAACGCTCGCTGATAAACTCGTTGGACATGCCCATGTGAAAATCGTTGACCACATCCCAGAGACCGTCATTGATCATGTGATCTTTCAGGGTCCCGTGCCCCATCCGCTGTCCCCAGCGGGCCTTTTCCAGATAATAGGGGGCCATGCTCATGTTCTCCATACCGCCGGCAACGACCACGTCGGCGTCGCCGCACTGAATGGCCTGGGCCGCGAGCATCACCGACTTGAGCGACGATCCGCACACCTTGTTGATCGTCAGCGCCTCCATTTCCTCGGGTAGCCCCGCTTTGATCGCCGCCTGTTTCGCCGGGTTCTGGCCATAACCGCAGGGCAGAACCATTCCCATGATGCACTCGTCCACCACCTGCTGCTCGATACCGGCGCGCGCAATCGCTTCCCTGATAACATGTGCCCCAAGGTCGGTCGCCCCGACGGTGGACAACGCCCCACCGAAACTGCCCAACGGCGTGCGAACAGCACTGACAATTACCGCTGTGTTCATTGACTCACCCGATCTGCTGATATGGTAGTGTTCCGGCTTCCCGCACCGCAGCATGCCTGCCGGTCGCCGCCGGTCATGCGGCGGCGCTGCCGACAGATCGTCCCGGCTGCGGGAATGCTCATTGCCGTCTCCGACCAAGCGCTCGGTCGTTAATTGTGATGTTTACCAGCTCTTCCCCTTTTGTCAATCATTTTCACCGCTCTGCACCGGGTGACAAATAATCCTTGCACCACCGCACCAGATATGATGTATGGGGGGGAAACGACGGTACGCATGCGCATCGTCTCAAGCTCCGAACCGTCCATAACCGGTATGGACAAGACCTTATGACCTCAACCAACGCACCAGGGATTCATGAGCAGTCTCGTTCTATCGATTCGCGAGGTGGCCAAGGCCTTTGATGGCCATGATGTCCTCAGCGACTTCTCCCTTGATGTAGCCCATGGCGAATTCATTACCCTGCTCGGCCCATCCGGTTGCGGGAAAACAACACTGCTCCGGCTGATCGCCGGTTTCGAAACACCCGACCACGGGTCGATTCTGCTCGACGGCATCGATCTTCTGCCCCTCTCTCCGGAAAAACGGCAAGTCAACACGGTCTTTCAGAGCTACGCCCTGTTTCCGCACATGACGGTGTTCGACAATGTCGCCTTTGGTCTGCGCCTGAAAAAAATCAAAGGCGCCCCCTTACGGGAACGGGTCGAGGCGGTCCTCGCCGAAACCAAACTGTCCAGCTTTTCTTCCCGCTTCCCCGGCCAGCTCTCCGGCGGCCAGCAGCAGCGGGTGGCGATCGCCCGGGCAATCATCAACCGCCCGCGGGTCCTGCTGCTCGACGAGCCGCTGTCGGCACTGGACGCCCGGTTGCGACGGGATATGCAGATCGAATTGAAGCGGTTGCAACGCGAGTTGAACATCACCTTTATCCTGGTCACCCACGATCAGGAAGAAGCACTGTCCATGTCCGACCGGGTCGTCGTCATGCGCGACGGTCGTATCGCCCAAACCGGCACGCCCCGGGAAGTCTACGAAGAGCCGAACAGCCTCTATGTCGCCCGGTTCATCGGTGACATCAACCTGTTGCCGGCCACGGTCGAGCAGCGACTCGACGAAAAATATCTCAGCGTCTCGCTGTTCGGCCACAGTACATCGGCACGCTCCGGGCGCGATCTCGCTCCGGGCAGCGGCGTGCAGATTCTGCTCCGGCCGGAAGACCTGCGGTTGACCGATGACAACCGGCACGGTATGCCCCAGCTACCGGGCACCATCATCGAACGGAGTTACCGCGGCGCCACCCTGGACACGACCATTCAACTCGATGCCGGTCCGGTGGTCCGGGCCTGTGAGTTCTTCGACGAGGACGACCCCGATTTCGATTACCGTATCGGTGAAAAAGTTTCGGTATCATGGGTCCATGGCTGGGAGGTCGTGTTGCCTGATGAAGAGTAGGACGAGGACTCTGATAATAGCCCTGATCGGCTTC
>JAZBPM010000144.1:0-2443 GCA_036351615.1 Desulfofustis sp. | reverse complement strand
GGCGAGCCGTGCAGTCTCCAGGGACCGGTCCATCAGATAGGTGTCACGGTCGTAGGAAAACGGATCGGTTCGGGCGGCATGATTGCGGACCTGGTTGAGGTAAAAGGCGGAATGAACCCGCTGGATATCCTCGGTGTGCGCCTCGCGCGGAGCAACCATGGTAAGACTGCCGTTGTACCGCTCTTTGACGATCGGGAACAGGCGCCTGAGCCGTGCTGGGTTTTCCGGGGTGGGGCGATTGATGCAATGCTGGAAATAGCGATCGTCAAGCAAGACGCCGAGATTATTCATAATGGTAGCGATAGATCGGAAAAGATTGGTACCGTTGCTTGGATAGCCGGTAAAGGTGACCGAGCCGGCGGACCTGGTGATCGTCATAGACCAGTGATTCAATCAGCTCGAATCCGAGTTTGCTCAGGCAGCGTTGTTGCGCCTTGTTGTTGATATCGGTGTACATCTCCACTTCATCGAGCCGGAGCCGGTCGAAGAGGTTGATGATCAGGTATTTCTGTGCCTCGGTGCCGTAGCCTTTGCCGCGTTGTTCAGGCATCGTGATCTTGACCTTGATGACCGCACATTCGTTTTTTTCCGAGCGAAGCCAGTAGGTAATGGTGCCCATCGGGGTGGTGTCGCGGTGCTGGATGAAAAAGGTCTTGTTCTTGTCGTTCCAGAAGACCCCGGCGGCGATTTTCTCCTGTCCGGTCGCCATGCTCAGCTTGTCCGGTGTTAAAAACGGGCCGTGAGCGCTGTCGCTGTTGCTCCAGGAAACGAGAAGCGCCAGGTCGTCGGCGGAGATCTTCCGTAAGGTGAGCCGCGGGGTAAAAATGGTGTCTCCAAACATGGTCATGGCAGAACCGGTGGTTCCGGCCGGCGAGGTGCACCGGCCGGAACTCGAGGATAGTTACATATTGTTGACTGCTTCCTGCAACTCCTTGCTCGACGACATCAACTGGGTCAGGGCGGCGACCGTTTCCGACAGGGACTGGTTGACGGCGGTCGTCGACTGCTGGTTTTTCTTTGACGATGACGCAACGGTTTCGATCTTCTCCATGACCAGGGTGCCGTCGGCGTTCAGTCCTTCGGCCTGGCTGCTCACCCTGTCGACTGATGCCGAAATGGAGCCGATGCCCTTGGAAATGGTTTCCATCGACTCAAGCGCGGTATTGATGACCCGGCCGCCGTCGGTCAACATGTTCATGCCGTCTTTCATCGCGTTGATGGTCTGGTGCGACTCTTTTTCCACGTTTTTGACGATCGTGGAGATATCGATTGCCGATTTCGAGCTGTTCTCGGCCAGTTTGCGGACCTCGTCGGCGACTACGGCAAAGCCGCGGCCGGCGTCACCGGCACGGGCCGCCTCGATGGCGGCGTTGAAGGCGAGCAGGTTGGTCTGCGAGGCGATATCCTTGATGATATCGACGAAACTGGAGATTTTTTCCAATTGCGCGACCAGGCCGGCGACCATCTCGTTGTTGGTCTGCATGGTCGCGTTGATGTCCGCCAGCTTCTGACCGGCGTCGCGTCCGGCGTTCTTGCCGGTTTCCGCTTCCTTGGCCAGATCGGCGGCCAGTTTGTTCGATTCCTGTGAGAGTTCCAGCATCTCGCTGGAGCTTTTCAGCATGGCCTGCACGGTTTTCATCGAATCGTCGAGTTGCTTGACCGCTTCGTCGATGATCTCGTTCATCTCGTCGACCTGGCTGTTGGCCTGATCCATCTGTTGGCGTGAGGCGCCCACCAGGGTGTCGACCTCGGCAACCGAGCTGGCGATGAGCCGTTCCACTTTTTTCTCCGCCGTGACATCGGTTATGTATTCCAAAGCACCTTTGATATTGCCTTTGGCGTCCTTGATCGGCGCGCCGGTGTATTTGATCGGCATCTCGTGGCCGCCGGGTGCGGCCACAGTCTGCTCGCTAACCACCCGGTCTGTCTTCATCGCCTGGGCGCAGGCGCATTTGTCGGTGCGGCACTGTTCGGTCTTAAACAGGTCGTAGCACTTCTTGCCGACGGCCTGGTCCGGGCTCAGACCGGCGACCTTCGCTCCGGCCGGGTTGATGAAGGTGATGGTGAAGTCGGTATCGATGGAGAGGATCGGGGTCGGGATGGTGTTGAGATTTTCGATCTTCTCGTCGGCGGCCTGCTTCTGCTTCATCTCCTCGGTAACGTCGAGCACGTATTCCAGGGCGCCCTTGATGTTGCCCTTGGCGTCCTTGATCGGCGATCCGGTGTACTTGATCGGGATGATGACGCCCTCGGCGGGCCGGGCGATGGTCTGTTCGGTGACCACTGAATCGGTTTTCATCGCACGGCCTACCGCACATTTCTCGGTTTGGCAATGGGGCGTCTTGAACAGGTCGTAGCACTTCATGCCAACTACCTCATCTGGGGTCATACCGGCTATTGATGCCCCTGCACCATTCATGTAGGTAATGTTGAACTCGGTATC
>JAZBPM010000143.1:0-6052 GCA_036351615.1 Desulfofustis sp. | reverse complement strand
TAACGCAGAGTTTGGGCGAAAAGATTGTTTTGCAAATGGCTTCACCGGAAATCCTTAACGGAGGCATTCCCATGTTGAATGAAGTCACCATCAGTACCGCAATCATCAACCGCTACATGACCAAGCTGACCTCGGCCCTTGATCTCGATGTGGCCATTGTCGGCGGCGGACCGTCCGGCCTGGTCGCCGGGTACTATCTCGCCAAGGCCGGCAGAAAAGTCGCGCTGTTCGACCGAAAATTGTCCATCGGCGGCGGTATCTGGGGCGGCGGCATGATGTTCAACGAGATCGTGGTTCAAGAGGCGGGCGCAGCGGTGCTCACCGAGTTCGGCCTGGCGGGCTCACCTTTTGAACCCGGCTACTATACTCTCGATTCGGTCTACACGACAGCCACCCTGGTCCACAAGGCCATGGCCGCCGGCTTGCTGATCTTCAATCTGATCGGCGTCGACGACGTGGTGATCAAGGACGAGCGGGTCGCCGGCCTGGTCATCAATTGGGGGGCCGTATCCACCCTTGGCTGGCATATCGATCCGCTGACCCTTTTCGCCCGCTATGTCCTCGACGCCACCGGCCATGACGCGGAGATCGCCTCCGTCCTGGTACGCAAGATGGGCGTCCGGCTGAATACTGAAACGGGGGGATTGGTCGGCGAGAAATCGATGGCGGCAGAGCGCGCGGAGAGAGAAACGGTGGCCAACACCCGGGAGGTCTACCCAGGACTCTTCGTCAGCGGCATGGCTGCCAATGCGGTCTGCGGCGGCTACCGGATGGGACCGGTCTTCGGCGGCATGCTGCTCTCCGGCAAACGGGCCGCCGAGTCGATGCTGGAGGGGCTGACATGATCGACCAGGAATCCTCCTGCACCGATGCGTCACCAGCCAGAAGGCTCGGACCGGGGTTGTACCTGGTCTTGACTGAACCGCCCGGCGGTTATGAACGGCTGGCCGAGTCGGCCGTATCGGCGCAGTTGCCGGCCCTGCAGTTACGCTACAAAGGAGAGGACCAGCGCCGTTTTCTGCAACTGGCCCGAAACCTGCGCGACATCACCCGCGGTTCGCAGACTCTGTTCATCGTCAACGACCGCCCCGATATCGCCCTGATCGCCGGCGCGGACGGTGTCCATATCGGCCAGGAAGACCTGCCGGCCACGGCCGTTCGAGGGCTGATCGGCACCAGGATGCTGCTCGGTCTGTCCACCCACAATCTGCATCAGGTTGCCGCAGCCGAGCAGGAACCCGTCGACTATATCGGTTTCGGACCGCTCTACCCGACCTCGTCCAAACAGCGGCCCGACCCGGTTATCGGCCCGGCCCTGCTGAGTGAGGCATATCACCTCAGCAGTAGGCCGATCGTCGCCATCGGCGGACTGACCCGGGCGCGCCTGGCGACCCTTGATCTCCGATCCTGCCATAACGCGGCGGTCATTTCCGAAGTCGCCCTGGCCGATGACCCGGAAGCGATGATGAGAACCCTGCATTGCAGCATTCTCGAACTGAAGGGGGTAGATCCTGAACAGCCGAAGGCCGATCGAGCCGACGGCTGACCGTCGCCGAGAAAACCGCGCCGCTGCCTCGTCAGCTTGACAGCGGTGCGGCTTTCTCAAACGGTTATCATGCTGGCGGCGGGGCAGCGAGCTCTATTCACTTGTTACGCGAGGCGATACCTGACGATGGCTTCGGGAGTAATCACCCGGAACGTGAACGATTCGGTGACAAACAGCTCGATATCGCTGGTGGAGTGGCTGTGATAACCGATCGCGAAATCCTGGCCGACCGTCAATTCAAAATCGCCGCCACGGGCGGCGACCAGCAGGGCGTCCTGTACCCCTTCCGAGTAGACCACCTGCCCGCCGATCTGGGTTTCCAGAATTGAGCGCAAGGTGCCGCCCGGTGCGCTACGGGCCAGAAACTTCCACAACGGTGCGGACACGACCAGATTGGCCGGACCATCAATCCCCTCCTTCAACATCCGGGTCTGACCTTCGGCAACTCCATCGACGATGGCATCCATATCCAGTGGCAGCGAGATCTGCTGATCTCCGGCGCTATCATGCAGACCGACGATAGTGCCCGGCTTGAATCCTTCGAAGATGATCTTCTCTTCGAACCTGGCGATCTCACGGCAGGCCTCGACCAGCGCATCCAGCTGGATGTCCTTGGCGCCGCGACCGATATTGTCGAGTTCCCAGGTCTGCAGCGTAAAATTGACCCGGGCCTCGACCAGGGGCTGTACCTGATGAATACCGTATTTTACTTTGCCATCGTTCTGTTTGCGAGACACCGACAAGCGGCCCAGCGTGACACAGGCATGGCCGATCCCGTGGGGACCGTCGATGTCGACAAATTTTCGTCCCGATACGTTGGCTACCAGGGTTTCTTTGGCCAGCGTGTCTATTTCGCTCCAGCCTTGCACGCTGATAGGAGCCATTTCTCTTCGTAACAGGTCCATCGGCTCCCTCCTTTGCAGGATCTTGGTGAACTATTTTTTCAGGCTGCCGATACCCAGTCCCTGACCCTCAGCAGGCATTTCGCCGGCTTCCTGGGCTGTATCACCCTGACCGAGGAACTCCTCCTCAACTTCCTCGGCGCCCTGCTGATAAAACCGCTCCTCGTCCGGTTCGAGTTCCTTGAGCAGGCGCAGAAATTCGCCGGCATGCACCTTTTCCTCGTCGGCAATATCTTGCAGGACGTTTTGCGCCAGCACGTTGTCGGTTGATTCCGCCAACTGCTGATACAGCTGGATTGCTTCATATTCGGCAGCAATCATAAACCGAATCGCCCGCACCAGCTCTTTGTGCGTCAACAGGCGGTCTTGCTTCAGTACACTGAAAGGATGACCAAATTCAGGCATGTTTTCCTCCACTGATTTCCAGTCGGGTTATGGGTATCCCCACGGCGGCAAACAACCCGCCGCCATGAGCAGAACTATAACGCCGATTGCTGTCGAGCGCAAAGACCCGGACATTCGTCGGCACACAGAACGGTCCTGTATAATTCTAACACATCCATACCCCTCGACGAACCACTTTTCTACACTGCGGTAGCGGCACCAGGACGAAAAAACCGGTGATAAAATATCGCTCTTATCCTTAGCAACGAATTGTTATCACGATTTTTTTTAGAGTTTCAACCGACCGCAACAAGAATGTCCCGGAGACCGTAACGCTCCGGGACAAGAGGGGAATACCAGGAAGAGATCGCGATGCGATACCGGGCGCCAGCCCAACAAGAAACGGTACGACGCCGGGTCTTTTATCTGCACCTTACATTGACACCTGTTGTCAGGCAGAACACAGTGCAGTGATTGCACCGCTAACGGGCCAACCACCCCCCGTCAACGGCAAAGGTATAGCCGTGAACATAGTCAGACGCCGGTGAAGCCAGAAAAACAGCACAGCCCTGCAGATCGTCCGGCTCACCCCAGCGACCGGCGGGAATACGCTCGAGAATCTGGCGATTGCGATTCTCGTCGGCCCGGATCGGAGCGGTATTATCTGTTGCCATATAGCCCGGCGCGATAGCGTTGACATTGATCCCCAACGGCGCCCATTCGGCGGCGAGAATACGCGTCAATCCCATTACTCCGCTCTTGGAAGCTGTATAGGGACTCACCAAAATTCCCCCCTGAAAGGAAAGCATGGAGGCGATGTTGATGATCTTTCCTCGCCGCTGCTGCTCCACCATCAACCGGGCCACCGCCTGACTGAGGAAAAACAGGGCATTGAGGTTGACGTTCATGACCTCGTCCCAATCTTGCTCACTAAATTCTAGAGCGGAACATCTCTTTATGATTCCGGCATTATTGATCAGGATATCGACTCCACCGAAGCTTTTCACCGCCCTGTCGACGATATCCAGGTGCACTCCCCTTTCTCGCAAATCCGCCTGGACCCCAACGAACCTGCGGCCTCGGGCACTTACTTCATAAGCGACATCACCTTCCGATGAACTGTATACGCCGACAATGTCCGCTCCCGCCTCAGCCAGCCCCAGAGCCATGGATCTGCCGAGGCCCCGGTTACAGCCGGTTACGATGGCGACTTTGCCGTCCAATCTGAATTGATCGAGGATCATCGTCTTCTCCTAACGAATTTCCGACATCGGGATGTGGTCCATATCGGTAAACGCCTGGTTTTCACCGGCCATTCCCCAGATAAAGGTATAACTCCCGGTACCGGCACCGGCATGGATGGACCAGCTGGGAGAAAGTACGGCCTGTCCTTCTCGAACGACCAGGTGCCGTGTTTGATCGGCCTCCCCCATGAAGTGAAAGACAAAGTCCTCTTCTTTCATATTAAAATACAGATAAGCTTCCATACGACGCTGGTGCGAATGGGGGGGCATGGTGTTCCAGACACTACCGGGCTCAAGCGTCGTCATCCCCATCACCAGTTGACAACTTTTTACTCCGTCCGGATGGATGTACTTGCGTATCGTCCGTTTATTCGACTTTTCCATCTCACCCATCTCCACCGGAGCAGCATCGGCGAACGTTATCTTTTCCGTCGGATAAGCGGTATGCGCCGGTGCGCTGAGAAGATAATAGCGAGCAGGATTGGCGGCATCGTCACTGGCAAAGACCATGTTCCGATTCCCCTTGCCGATATATAAACCGTCACGATCAGCCATGGCGAACGTTTTGCCCTCGACGATTATGCTCCCCGGGCCACCGATGTTGATAACACCCATTTCCCGGCGCTCGAGCAGGTATTCGGCACCAATCACGGCAGGATCGACCGCACACTCAACAGGGCCTGACGGTTTTATGCCACCGATGATGAGCCGGTCGTAAAAGGTGTAAACCAGATTCGGCGCATCTCCGGTGAAGAGATGTTCAATCAGGAAATGTTCTCGCAATTCATCGGTATCAAGCAGAGCGGCATGCTCCGGGTGTATGGCATGACGTATGTCCATGGTCGATTCCTCCTCTCTATGGGTTTCGTTTCTCTGTTCTCTCTCGGTAGTGATTTCCAAAGACAGCGCGGGCAAGACAGAACCGGCGGCCTCTTCCAGTAATCCTCTTTGCGGCTGAGCAAACGGTTCATGACTTACCTGGTTACGACTATTCCACTCCGGATTACACTGAGCAGGGCGGGGCGATACCTCTTTTCAGTACGGTCGCTATCATAACCTTAATCCATCAATAGTGACGGAAGCCAGAGACTCAGGTGCGGGATATACGTAATCAAGATCAGCGTGATCAGATTGGCCAGTAAAAACGGTAATGCTGCTCTGAAAATTCGTCCGATCTGAACTTTGGAAATAGCGGAACACACATTCAGGCACATGCCAACCGGCGGGGTCACCAGCCCCATGGCCAATCCGGTAATCAAAATCACGCCGAACTGAATACCATTGATGCCAAGTAATTTCATCGCCGGCAGAAAGACCGGAGTCAACAGCAAAATAGCCGGACTGACATCGACAAAGGTTCCTACCAGCAGGATAATCACAAGAACCACGGCCAGGATCGCAAACACCGGCACGTCCAACCCTGAAACAAACAGAGCCAGGCTTTGCGGAATTCGTTCCAGGGCGAGAATCCAAACATAGAGTTTGGATAGAGCGATGATGATCATTACGGTTGCACTGGTCTGGATCGAATCTCGCAGCAATTTCGGCACGACTTTCAGCTCCAGCTCCTTCAGGAGAAAGAGCCCGACAAAAAAGGCATACAGCACGCCCAAACCGGCCGATTCCGTCGCCGTAGCCAGTCCGAGCACCACCGCGCCGACGACGAAAACGGGCATAATCAGCGCGGGAAAGGCACGTCCCGTCAGAACGAGCCGATCTCTATTGGACAAGGTTGTAGCCGCTTTTGGAAACTTCTTGTAATAGGAGACAATGACCGTGATGACCAGCATCAGCAAACCAATCAAGACGCCGGGGATCAGCCCTCCGAGGAACAGGCGGCCGACGCTTTCTTCAGATATATAAGCGTAAATAACCATCGGCACGCTTGGCGGGATAATCATTCCCATCGTCGACGATGCAACGGTTATGCCGCTGGCAAACTCGAGGGAGTAGCCCTTTTTTTTCATCTCCGGGAT
>JAZBPM010000142.1:0-3045 GCA_036351615.1 Desulfofustis sp. | reverse complement strand
CAGGATCTCCGCCGCCGCTTCGCTCACCAGTGGATGACCCGAGGCAACAACCGCTTTTGGGCCACATCTCATTTCCAGAACCCCTGCTGCACCTCGCGAATCACCTCTTTAAAATTCCCGGTCTGCCGATAAATCCGGCGCTGCAAATCGGCCCCGGTCCCTCCGGAAATGATCGAGTCAAGATAATCGAGATAGGAAATCGCATTGAGTTGCACCGACGATTCGGTGACCTTTTTCTTCAGCAGCATCGCTGCCAGCCGTAGATTCATGGCATGGCTGCCGAGCAGGCCGGTCGGATCGATGAAACGCCCTTCCAAGCCATAGCGGGCCGCCTGCCATTTGTTCGCCTGCAACAGACTGAGCTGCAGAGGCCGGGTCTCGCCGGCCCGGTCGGCCAGCCAAGCGGCCGTTCCCTGGATCAACGCGACGATGGCCAGGATGTCGTTGAACCGTGTCGGCAGATCGCAGATTCTGATTTCCACGGTACCGAACGTGCCGTTCGGTCGAACATCCCACCACACATCGTGAATCGTCTCGATAACGCCGTGTCGTTTGAGCTCATCGAATTGAGTGGCGAAGGCCTGCCAATCAGGCATATATTCATAGACGCCGGCCAGCGGCAGCACTTCGAAGAGCTTGGTGCGGTAAGACATCAGGCCGGTATCCTTGCCCTGAAAAAAGGGCGACGACGTGGACAGGGCGAGGAAGACCGGCAAAAACGCCTGAATCGCATTGCAGACCCGAATGGCGGTGTCCCCGTCCACCATGCCGACATGGACATGCAATCCCTGAGAAATAAAACGACGGCCGATGATCTGCAGCTCCTGCATGATTCGCAGGTACCTGCTGTCATCGGTCAACTCCTGACCGGCTGCGCGAGCGAACGGGTGAAGACTGGCGGCATAGAGGAGGCAGCCGTTGTCCTCGGCAAGTTCATCGGCCAACGAGCAGGTCTGCAGCAGATCGTTTTCAACGGCGCGAACATTGTTGCAGATACCGGTCTGGATTTCCAGCATCGACTTGATAAATTCCAGGGCCAGGCGTGGTCGCAATAGTTGCGGGGCGAGATTGAGCAACTGGGGACCGAAGGGGACCAACGAACAATCCGTGCGATCGATGATCTGGAACTCGATTTCGACACCGAGTGTAAACGGCGCGCTCGGTTGGAACTGATAGGATTCAGCGGCCATCTGTCGGACGATCTCCCGTGAGGTTCACCGTTCCCGGTTGCAACAACCACCGCCAGGCAACCTGGGCGAGCCAGCGGGCCCCGATCTCCAGACAGCTTTCGTCAAAGGTGAAGGTATCACTGTGCGCCGGCCCCGAAACACCGGCCGGAGCCGCTCCGAAACGGACCAGACACCCTGGCACGCGTTGCTGATAGAAGGCAAAATCTTCACCGCCGAGACTGGCCGGCCCCTGGGATATCACCTTGTCGATGCCGGTAGTCTCCCAAGCGGCCGCACGGGCGATCTCGGTCGCAGCAGCATCGTTGAAGACCGCCGGCAGACACTCTTCGAAGGTCAGTTCGGCCCGTACCGCGTACATTCCTGCCAACGCACCGACGATACGGCGCAACCCGTCGATGGTCCGCTCCCGGGTCGCCGTATCGGTCGAACGGATGGTCCCTTTGAGTAGGGCCTCGCCGGCGATGACGTTATGGGCGCTGCCCGCTTGGAAACTGCCGATGGTGATCACTTCCGCCCGGTTCGGGTCCACCTCCCGGGAAATCAGGGTTTGAATGGCCATTACCAGGCCGGCGCCGGCAACCACCACATCGGCTGCCTCGTGCGGCCTGGCGGCGTGTCCGGCTCGTCCGCGCAAGGCAATGGTAAACGGATCGGCATACGCACAAATGAGCCCTGGATCGACCGTGATCTGCCCGGTCCGGTAATGGGTATCGATATGACCGGCGAACATCGCGCCGACCCCGTCCAAAACGGAGTTCTCGATCATCCGGAGCGCACCGTTGCCCCGCTCTTCGGCCGGCTGGAAGATCAGCCTGATCCGGCCCGGAAGCCGGGGTGCACGCTGCAGCAGCGTAGCCGCGCCAAGAAGCATGGCGACATGACCATCATGACCGCAGGCATGCATCCGCCCCGGATGGTCGGAGGCAAACGGTAGACCGGTGCGTTCGACAATCGGCAGCGCGTCCATATCGGCCCGCAGACCGACAATGGGTCCCGACGCATCGGCGGGTCCGATATCGGCAACAACGCCGGTCCCACCGACGATATGTCCGGCAATTCCCCGTTCCGCCAGTTTATGCCTGATAAAGGCGGCGGTCCGATGTTCCTCGTAACTCAACTCCGGAAAACGATGGAGATGGCGACGAACGGCCAGCAGCCATTGGCGCAGCGCGTCGTCGACACGGCAGTCCAGCCGTTCTCCGGCCTGATTGATGGTCGACTTACTCAATTTTAATCGCTCCAATGACGTTATCGTCTACCGCACCGGAACCGCTGCGTTCAGGCTGCTGCTGCAGGTCGCCTCCAGAAGAGTCCCGGGAGGAATCCGTTCGCCATACGGTTCGATCCTCCGGCAGATCCGGAACACTCTCTTTGGTGAACGGGGGTTCGACAAACTCCGGGTCATCGTCGACGACGACCGCCCGTTGACCGAGCGGCTGCTTGAAAAACGCGATGATGCCGTCATGCATCTCCAGCAGCGAAACCAATTCCCAGCCGCTCCGGCCGAACTCGTTCAACTCCTGTTCGATTTCCGTCTCGTCGAGAAAAACACCGCCGAGCAACCCCTCTTTCTTCATCTCGAAATGAACCGTTTTATAACCCCAGCGCGTCATCGATATCCTGCCTGTTGAGCCATTTGCAAAACAATCTTTTCGCCCAAACTCTGCGTTATGATCAAAATTTTATCCTCGGAATATCATCCATGCCTGCGGTAAAATTTTTCGCATGCCTTGATTTTGAACGAAAATCCAAGTTTTGCAAAAGGCTCTGTTGATAGATAATAACCGCCATGAAGGGACGTCACAACGAACGATGAAAATCGACGCCGTGGTCCGAATATCCGGTTAGTGAAAGT
>JAZBPM010000141.1:0-3743 GCA_036351615.1 Desulfofustis sp. | reverse complement strand
GATCAAGCTCGGTGCTCAGGCCAAAGCAGATGGCGGTGGGATCGGGAGAAGGTCTGGACATGGACGATCAACCGGCAGGCAGCAGGTGGTAGTGTACGGTGCGCGTCCGGGGGCCGTCGAATTCGCAGAAGAACAGTTTTTGCCAGGTTCCGAGCTGCAGCCGGCCGTCACGAAGGGCGACGGTCAACGATGATCCGACCAGACTGGCCATGATGTGCGCCGGCGAATTACCTTCCAGGTGGCGAAACGGAAAGTCCAGCGGCACGATCTGGCGCAGTCCGGCGATCAGGTCGTCGCGAACCGCCGGATCGGCCCCTTCGTTGATCGTCAGACCGGCGGTGGTGTGTGGATTGAAGACGAAACACAGCCCGTCTTTTATGCCGTGTGGCACCAATTCCCGGCTCAGGTGAGAGGTGATGTCAACACACTCCATGGTGGCCGAGGTCTTGATGCTGAACGAACCGCTGATCATGCTTCCCTCATTGATGGACGGTGAGCTTGAGAATATTCGGGCGGGATGGCCTAAGTGTTGATACTATAGGTGTTTCCGGTGCCTTCGTCAACTATGACGGGCGGTGCGACAGCGATGTGCGGCCGATGAGGGCCGTTTTCCGGCGAGTATGAGGTGGTCGACCGCTGTCGCCGCCGACAGGAGGGCGAATAAATGAAACAATCGTGTTATTTGATCGGCAGCCGTGCTGTCGGAAAAACGTATATCGGCAGACTACTGGCCCATCGTCTCGATTTTGCTTTTATCGATACCGACGAGTTGGTCCAGCAGGAGGTCGGTATGACGATTACTGAGTTGGTCGGTCAGCGGGGATGGCCCGCTTTCCGAGCCATCGAACGCGATGTGCTGCATCGCTGCTCCCGGTTTGATCGGGTTGTGGTGGCGACCGGCGGCGGGGCCGTTTTGCACGGCGATGTCTGGCCGCAGATCAAGAAGCGTGCTCTGGTCGTCTTGTTGACGGCGCCCATCGAGGTGGTTTTGCGGCGTATTGCTGACGATCCCGGCAGTGGTTCGCTCCGTCCGTCATTGACGAATGGTGATCAGGCAAAGGAGTATGAAACGGTACTGCGTGAGCGGGAACCGCTGTATCGCCGACTGGCCGATTGGACAATTGCTGCCGGCTCTCTTGACAGCGACCGGATCGTGGCCGATATTATTAAGATAGTGCAAACTTCCCAGCAGTGATAGAGAGGTGTCCACCGGTGAAGGTGAAAGACAGGCTTCCGACCCGCGGCCGTGCCGGGGGGAGTCGAAGATCAGGGAGCAGCGGTAAATCGGGGCCACCAGTTGCCACGTCGGGCCGGGAGACTATCGTTTCGGTCTGGATGCTTGCCCGCGAATACGGACGACTTGCCGGTGCGGGCGGGGTCAAGGACGTCGTCGCCCAATTGTCCAAGACGCTGGCCCGCTGGAACGGTCGCAAGGTCAATGTCGTATTGCCCTGCTACGGTTTCATCGATCCGCCGGCAAACGGCTTTCAGGAGCTTGTCGATCCCCAGCAGCCGGGCCGGCTGCTCGAACTCAACGTGGCGATGAACTATGTCGGCAGGGAGCGCGAGGAGCGGGTGCGCGTCTGGCACGGGGTGCAGGACAAGGTTTCGATCTATCTACTCGAAGCGGAGCGGTTCCTGGAAAAGAGCGGTGTGTATACCTATACCCGCCAGGAGCAACAGCGAGAATCATGGAAGGTTCAGGGGACAGGACATTTCGATTTTTTCGCAATGAACGTCTTGTTGCAGAAAGCCGCGCTTGATTTGATGATCGTGCTCGATGAGCGACCGCAGATCATCCACTGCCACGACGGGCATACCGCAATTACGCCCGCCCTGATGCGCGAATGTCCCGGGTACCGGCACTACTTCCGCAATAGCGCGGCGGTGGTCACCATCCACAACGGTGGGGTCGGATATCATCAGGAAGTATCCGATCTGGAGTTCGTGCAGGCCGTTACCGGGTTGCCGATGCGGGTTATCCTGGCGTCTTGTCTCGAGCACAGTTTCGATCCGTTCATTGCCGCCGGCGGCTATGCCTCCATCACAACGGTCAGCGACAATTACGCCCGGGAGTTGCAGGAGTCGGACAGCGACTATCTGACCGGTTGGCTCGGTCACCGCTTGCGTGACCGGGGCATTACCATTGCCGGGATCACCAATGGCATCGATCCGGCCGATTTCGATCCGCGGCAACCGGAGGCGGTCGGGATTGCCGCCGGCTATGACCCCGCCGACGAGAAAGACGATCTTTCCGGAAAACGAATTTGCAAGCAGGCGTTGCTTCAGGAGATGGCTTCTCCTCCGGACCTCGAAGATGAAAAGCGTTTCGGTTTCCTCGACGATGATCCCGAGCAGCCGTTATTTACCTTTATCGGTCGGCTCAGTGACCAGAAGGGGGTAGATATCCTGATTGCGGCGGTGCAATTGCTGCTTGCCGCCGACAGCTCGGTCCGTTTCGTTTGTCTGGGTAGCGGCGGCCCGCGGGAAGAAGATGCATTGGCTCGAATTGCCGGCCATGATCGCCATGCCGGCCGGGTCTGCTTTATTCGGGGATTTGACCCAAAGCTGGCCAACCGGATCTATGCTGCCGGCGATTTCTTCGTTATTCCTTCACGTTACGAGCCATGCGGATTGACCGATTACATCGCGCAACTATTCGGTAACGTGCCGGTGGTGCATCATGTCGGCGGCTTGGTCAAAGTCGTTGACGGCGAGACAGGTTTTGCCTACCGTGATAACACACCGGAGCAGTGTACCGAGGCGATGCTTCGAGCCCTGGCAGCCTTTACAGATCGCCAGTTGCTGCGTCGGCTGCAGAAGCAGGCTGTTGATCGGATCTATCGGCACCATACCTGGGCCGAGGTGATGAAAGACTATCTGCAGCTGTATCGACAGAGCCGCAATCATCATCTCAACCAACGGCGGGACAGGTTTTAGCCTGTCCTCTGCCAGCTAAAAGAACGGCGGGGACAGGATGCACATCATGTCCTCCGCTCACTAAAACGGTATCAGCGCACAGGAGGTTTACCATGACCGTACGTATTGGCATTAACGGCTTCGGCCGCATCGGCAGGAATATTTTTAGAGCCATCGCCAGCGACCCGCTCTTTGCCGATATCGAGGTGGCGGCAATCAATGATCTGACCGACAACCCAACCTTGGCACACCTGCTCAAATATGATTCCGTCATGGGGACATGCCGCCAAGAGATCGACAGCGACGAGGCGGGGATTATCGTTGACGGCCGGCATATCGCGGTAACAAGTCATCGCAACCCGATCGACATTCGCTGGGGAGACCTCGGTGTCGATTACGTGGCCGAATGCACCGGTATCTTCCGCGATGCCGACGCGGCCGGCGCCCACATCGATGCCGGTGCCAAGAAGGTGGTCATCTCGGCCCCGGCCAAAGGCAACGTCAAAACGTTCGTCATGGGGGTTAACGAGGACGAGTACGATCCGACCAGTCATCACGTGGTTTCCAATGCCTCGTGTACGACCAATTGCCTGGCGCCGGTGGCCAAGGTGATCCTCGATCATTTCGGTATCAAACGAGGCTTGATGACTACCGTCCACGCCTACACCGGAGATCAGCGCCTGCTCGATTTTCCTCATTCTGACCTGCGCCGGGCACGGGCTGCGGCACTGTCGATGATTCCCACCAAAACCGGTGCGGCGGCGGCCGTATCGCTGGTAATCCCGGAGTTGAAAGGAAAATTCGACGGACTGGCTGTCCGGGTG
>JAZBPM010000140.1:0-8149 GCA_036351615.1 Desulfofustis sp. | reverse complement strand
TGCCGTACTTGGTGAACTTGGAGGAAATCGGATTCTCTTTGAGTAGCTTGATGATCCGCTTTGCCGCGGCGTTGAATTTTTCCTGATCAACATAGTCAGGCTTGTTATTGCCATCATCGAGAATAACCAGGGCGATGATTTTTTTCGAGCCCATGACTGCGCCGAGACCGCCGCGGCCGGCATAGCGCGAGCATACGCCATGCGGATCGGAACAGGCAATGCCGGAGGCGTAAAGAAGGTTCTCGCCTGCCGGGCCAATCGTGATGCACCCGGCTTTACTACCAAATTTTTCGCTGAGCAAGTCTGATTTTTCGTATACTCCTTTGCCGGCGAGAAAGGACCCATCGAGAAACTCGGTCCCCGACCGGCCGATCACAACAATTTTCCACCCACTGTTCGGGGGAGGAGTCCCTTCAAGAGCGATGCAACGCAGTCCCTGCTGGGCCATGCGCGTTGCGACGATACCTCCGGCGTTGCTCTCCTTGATCCCGCCGGTCAGGGGACTTTTGCCGCCGATGCTGAGTCGGTTCGAGCTGGAGACATTGGTTCCACTCAGGGCACCATTACAGAAAAACAGCTTGTTCTCCTGGCCGAAAGGGTCGCATTTCGGGTTGACTTCTTCACTGACCAGATGGGAAGAAAGCGATCTGCCGCCGAGCAGGTACTCCAGGGAATCATTGGTTTCCTTGGTAACCGTTTCAGTAGCGGTGTCGATGCGTAACATACTGAACATTGTTTACTCCTGCTGAAATTCTGGTTCTCTTGTCGATAGTTGTTTTTCTGTCCCCTGAAGCACGTTCTGGCAGTGCATGCTCGCCGGAGTCCGATGGCATGGCATGATCGGGGATTTGATTTTTTCTATTATCTTATGAGCCTTTTGCAAAACTTGGATTTTCGTTCAAAATCAAGGCATGCGAAAAATTTTACCGCAGGTATATATATGATATTCCGAGGATAAAATTTTGAGCATAACGCAGAGTTTGGGCGAAAAGAGTGTTTTGCAAATGGCTCTTATCCTTTAACGAAAATGGCTTTCATGATGACACTTGCCATTTTGGGATTTTCCTTGACCCTCCGGGTGCAGTAGCCAAACCATTGTTTGCCGAAGGGCACGTAAACCCGCATCGGGTGCCCCTGGTCAACCAGGGATTTACGCAGTGCCGGGGTGACACCGTAAAGCATCTGAAACTCGTAGAGATCCTTGGGGACCTTGTACTTATCAATGAGCTTGAGTGCGCCATCGACAACCGGCTTATCATGGGTGGCGATTGCCGGGTACATCCCTTCCTGCATCATAAGTTCGATGTCTTCAAGGAAATGCTGATTAACTTCCTCATATTTTTTGTACGAAATCGCTGCCGGCTCTACGTAAATCCCTTTGCACAGCCGAAGATTCAGCGGATGTTCGGGGCTGTGTAGATCTTTCAGGTTCTTGATATCCTGGTGTGTCCTTTTCAGGTAAGCCTGCAACACGAGTCCGACATTCCCTGGAAATTCCTCTTTCAGTCTTCTGAAAAGCTCAATCTCCAGATCGGTGCAGGGAGAATCCTCCATGTCGATGCGAACAAAATTACCGTGTGAAGCCGCCTTGGCAACGACTTCTCGGATGTGCCGGTATGCCGCTTCCTTGTCTATCAGCAAACCGAAAAAAGTCGGTTTGAGACTGTAATTTCCCTGGACACCGGCCTTCTCGGTAACTTCGATGACTTCGAGGTATTCACGCTTGTTGGCCTCGGCCTCGCCGAGGTTTTTGATGAATTCACCGAGAACATCAATGGTTGTCTTGATACCTTCGCTGTTGAGATCTTTCGCGGCCTTTACCGCATCTTCGATTGTCTCGCCGGCGATATATTCTTTGGAAAACTGCCAGACGAGCGCCTGAGGCATATACGGCAGGATATTTGATATCAGCTTGTTCAGCACGTTCTCAGCTCCTTCTGTTCTGGTTTGTCAACGCACATTCCTGCGGCCGAGGGCGATCCCTTGGGGACCAATGGCCGGAGGACCTGATCACACCGATTGCGGGTGTCATGCTCTTTTTTCCCTTCGGTAAGCAATTATCGACTCCCCGTCACCCGCGACGAATGGTACGACAGACGACTATCTTGCAGCAACACGAAAACGCCATAGACACTTGTTTTGTACGCTACTTTCCCGAGCCCTGTCAAGGATTTTCCGTCAATGGTTTAACCATTTGCGTTTCTAACGATATTTCGAGGAGCTTTAAAAATGGGAATTCCTGCTATTGCCAAATGATCTCCGTTTTGTTAAATGATTCGGCCATGTTGAAAATATCACGAATGACCGAGCCCGCGTTGAACGAGACTGTCGTGCCTTCGACGAGGTGCCGCTACGCCTGCAAACACGTATCCTCGTGCTTGCCGGTTGAAAACGAAATTTTTTCCTACTCACGGCTGCCTCAATACGTCTGGGGAGCTTGAAAAATTTGGAATTCAGCTCAAGATCGAGGCGCGCAAGAAAATTTTACCGCAGGCATGGATGATATTCCGAGGATAAAAATTGTTTGTGAAACGATGAAATTGGAAAGAAAGACATTTTTTCAAGGTTTCCACCTATTCGATCCGGCCGGGACGATCACAATGGCAACGAGGACGAGCATATTGTTTATCATCCGATCCTGGCCACATCTCTTTACGTCAATGATACAGGTGCCATTATCTGGCAATTATGCGACGGCACACGAACAGTTGCAGAAATTATCGCCGTGCTGACGGAATGTTATCCGGAAAGCGCTCAAGAAATCAGGCGGGGAGTCAGAGAACTGCTCTCAACACTTGTGGAAAACCAGATCGCAACGATGACGTAACGCTTCTTGCGGCGGAACTCGCTATAACATCTCAATTGGGGATGCTGCTTCCGGCCTCGGGGCTTCTGTTTTTCACAGCAGTTACACCACTGACATGATAACCGGCATTCTGGGATTATGCGCACGCGATGTCGGCCATGAGGCAATGTACTCGTCTCTGGCGCAGGCGCTAACACGGTTTTCGGCAACTCGGGGCGCCTGGGATGAATTGCTCTGTCAGGCCGAACGACAAGGTATTGCACCACTTCTCCATCACCACCTTAAGACACTTGGCTTTATCGTTCCTGATCGTGCCGCCCGCCGGCAGTTGCAGGGGCTTTTTTTGCGGACTCGGCGGGCAAACGAGATCAGGCGTACTGCCATCGGTGTTATCGTCTCAGCCTTTCAAGATGAGTCGATAGACTGCCTGCTGGTCAAAGGAATCGCACTCGGTTCATTTGTTTACCGCGATCCGGCCCACCGCCCGATGCGTGATATTGATCTACTCGTCAAAAACGCCGATGCGACCAGAGCAGCGCAACTTCTTTTCGATCTTGGCTATCATACGGAACGTGAGCACGATATCCCAGCCGACTACTACCATCTTCCACCACTCTGCAAGACCATCGACGGCCTGCCGGTAACAATAGAAATTCACCGCAACCTCCTGCCCCTTCATCGACACTACCCTCGATGGCCACTTGAAAGGTCGTATCCGTCGGCTATGTCGATTGACATAGATGGCCTGGAGGCGCAGACGCTCAGCCTTGAAGATACGCTAGGCGCAGTATTTCTCCATGGATTTCGAGCACCGTTGACCTATGAACCCTTCAGGCTGGTCCATGTCGCCGATATCGTCAGTCTCGTGGAATCTCGCTGTGGCGCTATCGACTGGTCGGTGATCCGGGCCGACTTCCCGGGACTCCTGGCGAGCATTTCACGCTTTCATACCCTCACCCCATGGCAGGATTTCGTTATTTCCAAGCTGAACCTTCCTGTCCACGACCATTACTCAAGCCGGCCGGATGCATATCATGGCTGGCCGCGACAGCGAATCCGTTCGGCGAAAGCGCACGGCCTGCTGGCTCTGCTCGGTCAAACGCTGCTGCCATCCCGCTGGTGGCTGCAGGTCTATTACGGACAACTCGGTGGCCTGCGTTTGATGAAGACGCGTTTGTTCGACCACCCCATGCAGCTTTTATATTGGGCCAGGGTCTATTGGCATGCTTATGCCCACAAAAATAAATAATGTAATAAGTACGTTAAGAGACCAAGCGGCAACAGCTGACGACATGACTCAATGCAGTCCTAAATGAACACACAGATAGTCGATATATATTGTTTTTATTTGATAATCTGATAAATTCTACGGAATTTACCGGCACGAATCGAGTGCCTCACCGAAAAATTTTTATTTACGAGGTGTACATGACTGCGACTATCGGCAAACAAGGAGCCCCTGATAATCATTCGTCCAGGCCGCTCGAGCAACCAGTTGCCGCAGATCTGGCAAGAAAAGAACGAAGAACGGTGTTGAAAAAACTCGCTGTTGGTGCCGCTGCAGTTGCCGGCTGCAGCGTTCTGCCGGAAAGATGGACGACGCCGCTTGTCGAATTCGGCGCACTGCCCGCACATGCGACGACAAGTACCGTCGTGCAAAAACAAAGCGGCGACGAGACCGCATCCCGGAGCGCAGCCAGTGCCGGCTCCGGCAATTTCAGTCTGATCTTCGAAATGACGTACCAGAGCTGTGATAGCTGCGGCATCTGGTTTGATTCGGCACGACTCGTCATCGAGCATAGCGAAGGCACATTTACCGCATCTCAGTCCGGATCTCTGCTTATCAAGCAAACGCCCTACCGACAAGGCCGGTTCAGTGCCCAAATCAGTTCTATCCCCTCTTCAGCGACAATCACCAAGGCTACCCTGTATATGAGCTTGAACAGGGGAGAAGGCATCGCTAACAGCGACTCAACGGGAGTAATCACCGTCTATGACAATTCTTCCGGACAAAAAGGCGGTGTGGTCAGGACAATAACGGCTGCCGGCGATATCAAAGGGAGAGGCTATTCAAAGTCGAACCCAACCGTGCCCATTGATTTTACCGGTTATGCCATTCAGGTTCACGGTGGTTGATTCACTGGTAAAACAACGGTAAAACCAGACCACGGGGGCCGCTCTGATCAGAGATAACGTGCATTGCTGCATGCGCGGGAGTTCCTCAACCTTTTGGGGAGCTTGGAAAATTCTGAATTTTCCCTTCTTTTTTCCAGGGCGGCCCGATTATCGACTCCCTATCGATTGACCAACGCGTGCTGCAGGTTGGTCGCCAGCAGTTCGAGAAATGCTTCGGTGTCGAGAAATTCCTGGTTGCTGCCGACCAGCAGCGCCAAATCCTTTGTCATCGCTCCCGATTCGACGGTTTCCACGCAGACCCTCTCAAGTGTTTTGGCAAAGGAGCTGACCTGTGGTGTACCATCGAAGATACCGCGATAATCAAGTCCTCTGGTCCAGGCGAAAATGGAGGCGATCGGATTCGTCGAAGTCTTGTTTCCTTTCTGGTACTCACGGTAATGCCTGGTGACCGTGCCATGGGCCGCTTCCGCCTCGATGGTTCCGCCGCCTTCGGTCATCAGGACCGAGGTCATCAAGCCGAGTGAACCAAACCCCTGGGCTATCGTGTCGGACTGCACATCACCATCGTAATTTTTACAGGCCCAGACGAACCCTCCCTCCCATTTCATTGCACAGGCGACCATGTCGTCGATCAAGCGGTGTTCGTAGGTTAATCCCGCCTCTTTGAAGGACGCGGCAAATTCGGCGTCGAATACGTCTTGGAACAGATCCTTGAATCTGCCGTCATACTGTTTGAGAATGGTATTTTTGGTTGACAGATAAACCGGCCATTTCAGCGACAGACCATAGTTAAAACATGAGCGGGCAAAACCGCGGATCGATTCGTCCAGGTTGTACATACCGAGGGCACAGCCACTCCCCGGAAACGTAAAAATTTCGTGCCGGATCGGCTCGCCGCCGTCCTCCGGTTCGAAGATCATGGTCAATGTGCCGGGACCGGGAACGAGAAAATCGGTGGCCCGATATTGATCTCCGAAGGCGTGCCTGCCGATGACGATCGGTTTTTTCCAGCCGGGAACGAGACGCGGGATGTTGGCACAGATAATCGGCTGCCGGAAAACCGTGCCGCCGATGATATTCCTGATTGTCCCGTTTGGTGATCGCCACATCCGCTTCAGGCCGAACTCCTTGACTCGGCCCTCATCCGGCGTGATGGTGGCACATTTGACGCCGACTCCATAGTGTTTGATGGCCTCGGCAGCATCAACGGTAACCCGGTCGTCGGTGCGATCGCGGTTTTGAATCGACAAATCATAATATTTCAAGTCGATATCGAGATACGGCAGGATCAGCCGCTCTTTAATAAACGACCAGATAATCCTCGTCATCTCATCACCGTCGAGTTCTACGACGGGCTGTTTTACCGTGATTTTTTCCATGCCAATCTCCCTTGAGTGGTGGTGAGGTGGTTTGACCGGGATAATACCAATTGATCGCTGTGCTGCAAAGCTCGGATCATCTTATACGACGATAAAACGGTGCCCCTCTTTGTTCGAAGGGGATGCGGTATCCGGTACGAAATTTCCGGCAGACAGACAGGTTGTCCTTGAATTTCTGGCCAAAGTAATCTAGACAATACCAGGCTGCCGATGCCCGCGCCCCGTTGATAATCTCTCAGCGCACGGACTTTCGGTTGCCACCTGGCTCGCCGGGCTCTGTCACTCTTGCCGGCGGCACGGCCTAGTTAAATCGGTTGCCGGCCTACCGGCGATGACAATTCATAATCATTACCAGATAGTGTTGCCAATGCTTGCACATCATCAACGCATCGTCATTACCGGTGTCGGCCTGGCCGCCCCGGGAGCTTCGAGTCTGCAGGAGTTTCGCAAACAGGTGCTAGACGGGAGAAGTGGTATCCAGGAAATCGACCTGCGCTATTTCGGTACAGCTCCTGCCGGCCTCTGCTCGATCCCTGAAACCAAATACCGAAAGAAGAAAGAGAACAAGAAGGGAACCCGGGCGGGCTGCCTCGGCGTCTATTGTGCCCATGAAGCCTTGCTTGATGCGGGGCTCGAACAGAGTGTCTATGACAAGGCACGAACGGGTGTCTATATCGGTTTGACCGAACACGGCAACGTGGAGACGGAAAATGAGATCTACCACCTGAAACAATACGATTACGACGTGGCCTACTGGTCACACCATCACAACCCACGTACCGTTCTCAACAATCCGGCCGGCGAAATTACCGTGAGTCTTGGTATTACCGGTCCCCATTATTCGATTGGAGCAGCATGTGCGGCAGGCAATGCTTCGTTGATCCAGGGGGTGCAGATGTTGCGCCTTGGAGAGGTCGACATGGCGCTGGCTGGAGGTGTTTCCGAATCAACAGGCTCGTTTGGTATCTTCGCCAGTTTCAAGGCTCAGGGAGCGCTGGCTGAGGCCGCCGACCCAGAGCAGGCATGCCGCCCCTTTGACCAAAAGCGAAACGGTATTGTCGTCTCCGAGGGAGCCTGCATCTATGTACTCGAGCGGCTGGACCGCGCGCTGCAGCGTGGCGCCCGCATTTACGGGGAAATAGTCGGCTACGGGATGAATTCCGATGCCAAGGATTTCGTGTTGCCGTTTGATCAACGTCAGGCCCAATGCATGGAACTGGCACTGGAGAAAGCCGGCCTGCGACCCGATCAGATCGATATCGTCAGTACCCACGCCACCGGAACCAAACAGGGAGATGCCGAAGAGTGCCGGGCGATTCGCTCTGTTTTTCAGGGAATCGGCAGTCCCTTTATCAACAACACCAAAAGCATTATTGGCCATGCGATGGGAGCCGCCGGCGTGCTGGAACTTGCAGCCAACCTCCCTTCTTTCGATGATCAGCTTGTTCACCCGACCATCAATCTGGATGAGCCCGATCCGGAGTGTTTGCTGGAGAACCTGGTCGTCGGAAAACCGGCGCAGGGAAGCACGCTGTCGACGATACTCAATAACTCCTTCGGCATGCTCGGCATTAACTCGGCGGTTATCGTTCAGGCTTACCGCGGCAGCAGCTGAGAGAAGAGCGCGGTTGAAAAAAAGTATTAAATAGTCGAAGAAAATATGGTATAAGAAGAGTTTTGCGAAATTGCCAAGCAATAGAGCCATCTGCAAAACAATCTTTTCGCCCAAACTCTGCGTTATGCTCAAAATTTTATCCTCGGAATATCATGTATATGCCTGCGGTAAAATTTTTCGCATGCCTTGATTTTGAACGAAAATCCAAGTTTT
>JAZBPM010000139.1:0-12297 GCA_036351615.1 Desulfofustis sp. | reverse complement strand
TGATCATCGTCATCCGGCACCTGCGTCTCTTCCTCAATCCGGTTCCGGAAGCGATTGCCTGGCTTGACTGGGCCGATTCCATGTTTGAGATCGGTGTTCCGGCCATGTATATGACTGATGCCGGACTGCTGATCGGGCTGCTCTTTCTGTTCACCCGGCGACTGTTCAACCGCCAGGTCCGCTTCCTCTCCTTGCTCAACGACTATTTCCCGCTGGTCCTGCTGTTCGCCATCGGGGTGACCGGTGTCTTGATGCGCATGTTTCTGCGCGACGGCGTCGATATCAACGCCATCAAGCAGTTGGCCGTGGGACTGGCCACGTTCAGCCCGGTAATCAGCACCGATATCGGTGCGATTTTCTACATCCATCTCTTTCTCGTCTGCATCTTGCTGATCTACTTTCCATTCAGCAAGCTGATGCATCTGGGCGGCGTCTTTCTCAGCCCGACGAGAAACATGCGCAACAACAGCCGCGAGGTTCGTCACATCAATCCCTGGAACCCGGATATCAAACCCCACTCCTATGCCGGGTATGAGGATGAGTTCCGAGAGTTCATGGTAGACGCGGGCATTCCGGTGGAGAAAGAACCCACTCCGCAAAAGGACGAAGCATAACGGTTTTGACCAAACATAGCTTAAAAGGACATCAACGATGGCAGTTGCAAAACTAGAACAACTATCTCAAAGCGTCGTGCAGGGACCGTCCTTGGCCACCGGAGCAATTCCCACCAAGGACTGGATGGATATCCCGGTCGTGTTCAAGCCGGGCAATTATGCCTTTCCTGCCAAAAAAGACAAAGTCGAATATCTCAACAGCCAGAGCGGGCTCCATTTCCCCAATGCCCGTGATTGGTCGCCGGAAGATGATGACTGGCAACTTCCGGAGAACTGGAAAGAGATTATCATCAACGGTCTTCGGGAACGGCTGGAGAAGTTCCGGTCCCTGAAGATCTTCATGGATTGCTGCGTGCGCTGCGGCGCCTGCGCCGATAAGTGTCATTTCTTCCTCGGCACCGGCGATCCGAAAAACATGCCGGTATTGCGTGCCGAGTTGCTGCGTTCCGTTTATCGCAACGACTTCACGCTGGCCGGCAAGGTCCTCGGTCGACTGGCCGGTGCCCGCGAGGTAACACCGGAGGTGATCAAGGAATGGTTCATGTATTCCTACCAGTGCACCGAGTGTCGCCGCTGTTCGGCCTTCTGCCCGTACGGCATCGATACCGCGGAGGTGACGATCGTTATCCGCGAACTGCTGCACCTGCTCGGTATCGGTATCAACTGGATCCTCGAGCCGGTTTCCAATTCCAACCGGACCGGTAACCACATGGGACTGCAGCCCCATACCTTCAAGGATAACGTCGAATTTCTCGCCGACGATATCGAGAACCTGACCGGCGTTCGGATCAACCCGACCTTTAACCGTAAAGGTGCAGAAGTCCTGTTCATCACCCCGTCGGCCGATGTCTTCGCCGAACCCGGTCTCTATACGGCAATGGGCTACCTGATCCTGTTCGAGCATATCGGTCTGGACTACACCTGGTCAACGTATGCGTCTGAGGGGGGTAACTTCGGTCTGTTCACCAACAACGAGTCGATGAAAAAGCTCAATGCCAAGATGTACGCCGAGGCCAAGCGCCTCGGTGTCAAATGGATTCTCGGCGGCGAGTGCGGTCATATGTGGCGGGTAGTGCACCAGTACATGGATACGATGAACGGCCCGGCCGATTTTCTCGAAGTGCCGAAATCACCGATCACCGGCACCGTCTTCCATAACGCCGCTTCGACGAAGATGACGCATATCAGCGAGTTCACCGCCGATCTGTTCAAGCATAACAAGATCAAGGTGGACAAGAGCCGCAACGACTATCTCAACGTCACCTTCCATGACTCTTGCAACCCGGCCCGGGCCATGGGGCTGTTGGAAGAGCCGCGTTACGTACTCAAGCATGTAGTCAACAACTATCACGAGATGCCCGAGAACACCATTCGTGAGCAGACCTTCTGCTGCGGTTCCGGAACCGGACTCAATACCGACGAGATCATGGAACTGCGGATGCGCTCCGGACTGCCGCGGGCAAACGCCGTCAAGTACGTGGAAGACAAACACGGAGTCAATATGCTGTCCTGTGTCTGTGCAATCGACCGGGCCACCCTGACGTCGCTGATGAGCTACTGGAACCCCAACGTCGGTGTCTGCGGAATTTCCGAACTGGTCGGCAATGCGATCGTCCTGGACGGTGAGAACCGCGCTGAACTCGACGAAGGGTTGCGGACCTTGCTCTAAACCTGACCAGATAAGAGGAGTGATCGATAATGTATAACAAAACGATGATAATTACAGGTCTGGTCATCTTCGTCCTGATGGTGACATTTCCTGTGTGGTACAACGGCCTGGACGCCGGCCCGCTGCCGAAACCGGAACTGCCCCCCGGCGGTGAGAAGGAGTGTGTCGCATCGGCCGCTTTCATGCGCGACAAGCACATGCAATTGCTCAACGAGTGGCGCGACGATGTCTTGCGTGATTCCGACCGGGTTGCCGTTACTGTCGGCGGCAAGGAATATCGTAAAGGGCTGCAGTTGGCCTGTATGCAATGCCATTCGAACAAAGAAAAATTCTGCGACAGCTGTCATGATTATGCCGCTGTCACGCCGACGTGTTGGGATTGCCATTTGACCCCGACGGAAGCGGCAGCGAAGAAGGAGGCTCACTGATGGATAACAAGAGAAGAAAATTCCTGAAGATGGCCGGCGCTACGGTTCTCGCCGGTATCGGCGCTCCCGCGGTGGTCAAGTTGACCTCGGTGCCGGCGCTGGCCTCCGGTTCCGAACAAGCCGCAGCCGGTCACGGCGGCGGACATGGTGAAGAGCAGCGCACCGGTATCCGGCTCGGCATGGTAATCGACATGCGCAAGTTCTACGGCAACGAGGACTTGCTCGACCAGGCGATCGCCGCCTGCCATGCGGTTCACAATGTGCCGGACATCCCCGGTCGGAAGAGCGAGATCAAGTGGATCTGGAAGACCGGGTTTGCCAACGCCTTTGTCGACCAGTCCCAGAACCTGCGTTCCGAGACGGTAAAAAACAACCAGTTTCCGGTACTCTGCAACCATTGCGACAATCCGTCCTGCGTCAAGGCGTGCCCGACCAAGGCAACGTTCGTCAACGAAAAAAACGGTATCGTCGCGATGGACTATCACCGCTGTATCGGCTGCCGCTTCTGCATGGCTGCCTGTCCCTTCGGTGCGAGGAGTTTCAACTGGCAGGATCCGCGGCCTTTTATCAAGACCTACAATCCCGATTTCCCGACCCGTATGCGCGGTGTCGTCGAAAAATGCAACTTCTGCTCAGAGCGTTTGGCACTCGGTTTGGAACCGGCCTGTGTCGAGGCCTGTCAGGGTACGGGCGCCATGGTCTTTGGCGATCTGAACGACCCGCAATCGGAAATCAGGAAGGTGTTGGGCGAGGAGTTTACCATTCAGCGTAATATAGCTGCCGGCACCAGGCCGTCAGTCTTCTACATCGTGTGAGGTTGTCATGATTGAAAAGACATTAAAAGGAAAACCGGCCTACTGGATCTGGCTTGCCATCCTCGGCACATTAATTGCCATCGGCTGGGCCTGTTATTTCCGGCAATATATATTTGGTCTCGGGCTCACCGGTATGAGCCGGGACGTATCCTGGGGGCTCTATATCTCCCAGTTCACTTTCCTGGTCGGCGTTGCCGCGGGAGGGTTGATGCTGGTGCTGCCCTATTACATCCATAATTACAAGGCATTCGGGCGGATCACCATCCTCGGTGAGTTCCTTGCAATCTCGGCCTTGGTGATGTGCCTGATGTTCATCATGGCCGACCTCGGTCAGCCGTTGCGCGGGCTTAACGTTATTTTCTTTGCGACCCCGCATTCCATGCTTTTCTGGGATATGTGTGTGCTCTGGGGCTATCTGCTGCTCAATGTCCTCTGCGGCTGGGTTATCTTGACCGCTGAGCGCAAGCAGGTGCCGCCGCCGAAGTGGATCTATATCTTCGTGGCCATTTCCATTCCCTTTGCCGTCTCCATCCACACCGTTACCGCTATGCTGTACTGCGGTCTGCCTGGTCGACATTTCTGGCTGTCGGCCATTATCGCGCCGCGCTTCCTCGCCTCGGCTTTTGCCGCCGGCCCGTCGCTGATTCTGCTGGCTTGCCTGGTCATGCGTAAATATGCCAATTTTGATGCCGGTAAGGAAGCCATCCAGAAGATGACGACGATCATCATGTATGCGGTGATCATCAATACCTTCTTTTTCCTGCTGGAGTTCTTCGTCGGCTATTATTCAGAGGTCCCCGGTCATATCCACAGTCTCGAATACCTGTTTTTCGGGCTCGAGCATGATGGCCATGTCTACAACAACCTGGTGCCGTTCATGTGGACCGCCACCCTGTTCAACTTCGCCGGGCTGGGTATCCTGGCCTACATGAAGATCGCCAAGGTCTTCGACTATCGACTGGTCGGCACGGCGGCAACACTGATCTTCCTGGCGCTGTGGGCAGACAAGGGCCTCGGTTTCGTCTTCGCCGGTTTCGTGCCGAACCCGTTGGAAGAGGTGACCGAGTATATCCCGACGCTCAACGAACTTGGTATTACGCTGGGTATCTGGGCGACCGGTTTCTTCCTGTTAACCCTGCTCTACAAGATTGCTGTCGGTGTCGAGCACGAAGTAGAAGCCTGACCCCTGACCTGCAGATCGACGCATCAGCAATAAAACCCCCGATCGGCACCGCCGGTCGGGGGTTTTTGTGTGCGGACGACGCTGATTATCTTTGTTCGGTGCACCTCCTCTGATGCAGGGGAGAGCGGAGGGCATGAGAGGGCGGAGGGCAGTAGAGAGCGGAGGACAGGTTGAAACCTGTCCCGCCGTTGGTCGAGACTTGTCCCGCCGTTGGTCGAGACTTGCCCCGTTGTT
Organism: Desulfofustis sp.; assembly: GCA_036351615.1. Lineage (GTDB taxonomy): Bacteria > Desulfobacterota > Desulfobulbia > Desulfobulbales > Desulfocapsaceae > Desulfofustis. Next base: position 7,354 of record JAZBPM010000139.1, on the reverse strand, counting down.
GGCCTGTTTCGTTTCTTCCCGTGGGCGCGATTGGCAGTGCGGGTGTGAGCACATATCCCGCGTCGGTTGCTTTTGACGAATCAGCTGAGCAGTTGAAGATAGAGCTGGAAGAGTTCGTTGATCTGCGGCCGGAAGAAGAGATACGCCATGCCGCTGAGAGCGAGAAAGGGGCCGAAGGGGATGCGGGTCGAGCCGCCTTTCTTCTGGGAGCGCATGGCGATCAGGCCGACGATTGAGCCGCTCAAGGAAGAAGTGAAGATAATAAAGAGCAGAGATTGCCAGCCGAGAAAGGCGCCGAGCAACGCCAGCAGTTTGATGTCCCCCCCGCCGAGTCCTTCCTGTTTGCGGATCAGGTAGTAACTCAGCGAGACCAGATAGAAGAAGCCTCCGCCGGCCAGCAGCCCGATCAGTGAGTCCTGCCAGCCGACAAAGGTGGAGACGAAGGAGAACAGAAACCCGGCCAGGATACCCGGCAGGCTGATAACGTCTGGTATTATCTGGTGATGAAGATCAATCCATATTATAGTGAGCAGTGCAGCGCAGAGCATAAACATGCCGACACCGGTCACGCTCAGGCCGAAAGCTGCCACCACCGCGACCGCCAGCAGGCCGGTCAGCAACTCGACGACCGGGTATTGCATGGAGATGGCCTCCCGGCAATGGGCGCATCTGCCGCGCAGGATCAGGTATGAAAGGATCGGGATATTTTCGAACCAGCGCAGCGGCGTCAGACAGCGGGGGCAATGCGAGGCGGGAAAGACGATCGAGGCTCCCGATTCGGGTAGCCTGAGGATGACGACGTTGAGAAAACTGCCGATCGTGGCGCCGAGGAGAAAGGCCGGTAAAAACAAGAGAAGATCTGGTTCCATTGAGTCCTGAAAGCAGAGGAGTTTGCCGGGGCGACCCCGAACAGCTGTATTCAGCCATCTAACAATTATGTCTCAACATCAGGAAAAAGCAAGAATTATCCGCTTTGAGCAATTGTCCGAAGACAATGTCCGTTTGACTTTGCAGGCGCCGCTCATTGCTGCCGCCGCTACACCCGGTCATTTCGTCATGATCAGGGCCGGAAACGGCCAGGATCCCCTGCTGCGTCGACCGTTTTCACTGCACCAGGCCAGCAGTAACGGCCAGATCCAGATCTATTTTCGCATCGTCGGGCGGGGGACCGACATGCTGGCTCATTGCCGGGTCGGGGAAGTGCTCGATGTCTTCGGTCCTTTGGGTCGTGGTTACCGGATCGATCGTCAGGCGCCTGCTTGTTTGGTAGGCGGGGGCCTAGGCATTGCCCCGTTGCTCTTTTTGGCAAAACGGATCTGTCAGTCCGGCCGAGATCATCATCGCGACCTGGTGATCCTCGGTGGCAGAAGCAGTGGCGACGTCGAGCCGTTGGTTGATGATTTTCGGCAGTTCGGACTGTCCTTGCAGTGTGCCACCGATGACGGATCGTTTGGCCGACAGGGACTCGTTACCGACGTGCTCAAGGCCGAGCAGCTCGATCCGGGTACCGTGGTCTATGCCTGTGGGCCGGAGCCGATGCTGGCACGGGTGCACCGTATCTGCGTAGATCGCGGCTTGTCCTGCCAGGTTTCCATCGAGAGCGTAATGGCCTGCGGTATGGGGGCCTGTCTCGGATGCAATGTAGATGCCGCCGGCGGCGGCTATCTGCATGTCTGCATCGACGGACCGGTGTTCAATGCGGAGGATCTGGTATGGAATTCCTGAAGGAGCACGGGTCGTATCCTGATCTCCGGGTCAATATCGGTTCATTGGTCCTGCAGAACCCGGTCATGACCGCTTCGGGAACTTTTGGCTATGCCCGTGAATTTGAACCGCTGGTCAATCTGCACCGGCTCGGGGCGGTTATCGTCAAAGGGATATCGCTGGCACCGCGGCAGGGAAATCCGCCGCAGCGGATCGTCGAGACCGCATGCGGTATGCTCAACGCCATCGGTCTGCAAAATGTCGGAGTCGATCGTTTTCTCAGTGAGAAAATGCCCTACCTGCGCGGTCTCGATGTCCCGGTGATCGTCAATATCCTCGGTGATACCGTGGAGGAATACCGGCAGCTCACCGAGCGGCTTGTCGGTGTCGATGGCATTGCCGCTATCGAAGTCAACATCTCCTGTCCGAACGTGAAAAAGGGTGGTGTCGCCTTCGGCGCCGATCCGCAGATGGCCCGGGCCGTGACCGAGGCGGTCAAGACTGCCGCCGATGTGCCGGTGATGGTCAAGCTTTCCCCGAACGTCAGTGATATTACGATCCTGGCCCGCGCCGTAGAGGACGGGGGGGCCGACTCGGTATCGCTGATTAACACGCTGATCGGCATGGCCATCGACCTGCGTCGCCGAAAGCCGGTCCTGGCCAATGTCATCGGTGGCTTGTCCGGTCCGGCGATCAAACCGGTAGCGCTGCGCATGGTCTACCAGGTGGCCGGGGCAGTGTCGATCCCGGTGATCGGCATCGGCGGCATCGACAGCGCCGAAGACGCACTCGAGTTTATCCTGGCCGGAGCGAGCGCGGTACAGATCGGTACCGCCAATTTCATCAATCCGCGGGTCAGTGAAGAGGTGGTTGAAGGCATTGCCGCCTATGTCCGGGAACATGACCTGCAGTCGATCAGAGAGTTGATCGGAGCCTTGGAGGCATGACGCGTGGCAACACCGAGGGAGCAGGGTTTCGGCCAGCGATTGCAGCGATTTTTTCGACCGATTGTCGGCTACGTGAAAGTCCTTTTCGACCCGGCTACCCCGTGGCGGGTCAGGATGATTTTGGCCGCCGGTGTGCTCTACCTGCTGTCTCCCTACGACCTGCTGCCCGACTGGTTTCTCGGCCTGGGCATCATTGATGATCTGGCCGTCTTGTCGCTGCTTGGCTGGCTGGCCGGCCGAATGACGGAGTCGGATAAACGAAATGGAGCGGAGTGAGCGATGCCACAACGAGGATTGCTGTGCCTTTCCGTCGGGGCGAAGACACCGGTCGAGGCACTGGCACTGATAGATCGGTTTGGCTCTGCTGCCGATATCATCGAGATACGCCTCGATTTCTTCGAGGATCCCGACCCGCAGCCGTTCCTGCAGCTCAGCCGCACACCCCTGTTGTTTACCAATCGACCAGACTGGGAAGGCGGCCATTTTCACGGTCCGGAAGCGGCGCGCATTCAGCCGCTGCTCAAGGCGGCGGCAGCGGGTGCCGCCTATATCGATTGCGAGTTGCGGGCTCCCGAGCAAAGCCGGCGGCTGCTGCGGGAAGCGACCGCGGCAGCGGGGGGCAGACTCCTTATCTCCTGGCACGATTTCCTGCATACCCCGGCATGGCCGGAACTGCGTGCAGTCTTGCAGCAGATGCGGCAGGCCGGGTGCGATGTAGGTAAAATCGTCACCATGGCGCACAGTCAGCTCGATGTCCTGCGGATATTGCGGCTGCTGGCAGAGGCGCTCACCACATCCTTCCCTCTTGCCGCCTTCTGCATGGGACAACCGGGAATGATCAGCCGGCTGGCTAGCGTGGAGCTTGGAGGCTACATGACCTATTGTGCCGTGCCGGGCGCTGCGGCCACTGCCCCGGGACAACTTGACATTGAACAGGCGCGGACCATCCTCGATCAGTTTGCAGCTGCTCCTCCCGCTCGTACCGAAAGAGATCATGGACATTAACGGCTCAACAAAGGTTTACGGTATTCTCGGCAATCCGGTGGCACATTCCCTGAGTCCGGCCATGCACAATGCGGCGTTTGCCGCTCTCGGGGAAAACCGGGTCTATGTCCCGTTTGAGGTGATCCGCCTGGATGGAGTGCTCGCCGCGGTGCGCAACCTTGGTCTGTCCGGGCTCAGTGTCACCATCCCCTACAAGGAAGCGGTGCTTGCCTGGCTTGATGAAATCGACCCGGTAGCAGCCCGCATCGGCGCGGTGAACACGATTCAGGTCCGTGAGGTGAACGGCGAGCGTGAGTTGTTCGGGACCAATACCGACTGGTTGGGTGCCAATCGAGCGCTGGCCGAGGAGATCTCGCTGGCCGGCAGCCGGGCGGTCATTCTCGGTGCCGGCGGGGCGGCCCGGGCGGTCGGTTTCGGCCTCATGGAAGCCGGTGCGACGATCGCAATTCACAGTCGCACCGAGAAACGGGGGCGGGCTCTAGCCGATGCGCTCGGTTGTCCGTGGCTGCCGCTTGAACGCACCGGATCCCGGTCGGCCGAGATCCTGGTCAACGCCACCTCGGTCGGTATGGCCCCGAAAGCCGAGGACAGCCCGGTCCACCGCGATGTACTCAGCTCTTTTGCGGTGGTCATGGATATCGTCTATAGCCCCCTGCAGACGCGATTGCTCCGGGAGGCCGCCGCGGTCGGCTGTCGCTGCGTTGACGGCCTGCAGATGCTCCTCTATCAGGGAGTTGCTCAATGCGAGCTTTGGACCGGGCGCACCGCGCCGGTGGAAGAGATGCGTGCTGCGTTGCTGCAGGCCAATGGTGCGCCTGGCGCCGCTCAATGAACAGCACGGCAGGGACCGGCTGCCGCTGCCGAACCAGTCAGATGGAAGGTAACGATGATTGAAATACAGACGGCCAGCGGACTGGATGCAACGATTACCGTGCCCGGCTCGAAAAGTATCACCCAGCGAGCCCTGATTGTCGCTTCGCTCGCCGATGGTCGATCGATTCTACGGGGGCCGCTGACCAGCGAGGATACCGATTACTCCAGCAAGGCGTTGCGGGCGCTGGGTGTGCATATCGAAACCGGGGAGGATGTCTGGCATGTCGACGGGACCGGCGGAATCATTGGCGTCCCTGGAGAACCTCTCTATCTCGGGAATAACGGCACCGCAACCAGGTTTCTTACCTCGGTGGCCGCGCTTGGGGCCGGCGAGGTTATTATCGACGGCGACGAGCGCATGCAGCAGCGGCCCATCGCGCCTCTGATCGAGGCCTTGCAGGGTTGGGGAGTCAATATCGAGTCGATACGCGGGACCGGCTGTCCCCCGCTGCGAATCCGGGCTGCCGGTCTTAGCGGCGGCAGGACCATCCTACCCGAGGGTAAGAGCAGCCAGTACCTCTCGTCGTTGCTGCTTGTGGCGCCGCTGGCCAGGCAACCGGCCGAATTGGAAGTGCACGGTGAAATCCTGTCCAAACCCTATGTGGCCATGACCCTGGAGGTGATGGCCGAATTCGGTGTCGGCGTGGAGACGGCAGCGGATTTTTCCGCATTTCGGGTCGAACCGGCTCGTTATCGAGCGCGCGATTACCGGATCGAAGGCGATGCCTCGGGCGCCTCGTATTTTTGGGCGGCGGCCGCTGTTGCCGGCGGCCGGGTCACGGTAGCCAACGTGCCGGTACCGTCACTGCAGGGCGACACGATGTTCGTTCCGCTGCTGGCCAGGATGGGCTGCAGCGTGCAGCAGTCTGATTTCGGAATTACCGTGGAGAGCGATGGTCGTCTGGAAGGAATTACCGTCGATATGGGCGCCATGCCCGATGTCGTGCCTACCCTGGCAGTGGTTGCCGCATTTGCCGAGGGAGAGACGGAAATCAGCAATATCGCCCACCTGCGGATCAAGGAATCGGACCGCTTGCATGGCGTCTGTGTCGAGCTTGGCAAGATAGGAGTGCAGGTCGATGAATATCCGGATCGGATGGTCATTCACGGCCGGGGCGGCAGAGATCTGCACGGCGCTGCAATCGATACCTACAACGACCACCGGATGGCAATGAGCATGGCAGTTGCCGGTTTACGGGTGCCGGGAATCCGAATCACCGGCGAGCAGTGTGTGGCAAAATCATTTCCTGACTTCTGGCAGCGATTTGCTGAGTTGTCCTGAACGGACTTGTTTAGTAGACGATCCTCTCAGGTCGCCAGGTCGGCATCCTGACAGCCGCTGCGATGGCCGTGTACGAAAATCCTCTCTCCACGGCCGACCCGTAGCAGTCGTGCGGCGTTGCCCTTTTTGACGCAGACTTCCAGCTCTCCGCTGCTGTTGATGATGGCTGCCGGCATGTTGTCGGCGATATCGTCGTAACTCCCTTTACAAAAGCCGATGGCATACGATCGCAGGGTAATGCAGGGACGGTCGCCGAGATCGATTCTGTTAAGGTGGGCCTTGGTGATGTTGGTCCGGAGGTTGCCGAAGCTGTCGATATTGATGACTTCACCGGCGATGCCGTCCCGCCGGACAACGGGGTCACGGAGGCTGATAACGACACAGGAGTCTCGGGCGATGCGCGGGCCGACATGAACGATGGACATGCCTGAGGCGAGCCGGGCAGCGACCGGAGCCATGATATCCCGCCCCTGGAAGGTCTGCGATACCTCCTTGAGAAAGAGTTTCCGGTTCTCCACCTGGTAGACGTCAACCGATTCAGGGCCGTTGATCAACGGAGAAAAAACACCGTTGTCCGGGCCGATGAAAAAATGAGTGTCGCAGTGCAGGGCGATGATCCGGCGGGCGGTACCGACACCGGGGTCGACGACGCAGAGATGTACGGTTCCGGGTGGAAAATACTTGTAGTTCGAGTTGATGATTCGCGCGGCCTGACGAATGTCCTGAGGCTGGATGCCGTGCGTCAGATCAACGATCGGGATGCCTTTGTTGATCAGCAGAATGACCCCTTTCATCACTCCGACATATTCATCGGCCAGGCCGAAGTCGGTGGTCAGGGTTATCGGAAATCCGCTTTGTCGCATGCGCAGTGATAAGGGTTGTTAAAAGAGACCGGGCAGGCCCGGTGCCAGTATCTATCTTACTCGATTTACGGTGCTGAATCAAAAGCCGTAGTGCTCTTTTTTACGAGAAAAAATAAAGTACCCTGCTGGTTCATGTGGCCGGCGGCGATCTCTGCATAGCCGTTACCCCCCCAGAACAGGTCGACACGACCCGGCCCGGTGATTGCCGAGCCGCTGTCCTGCGGCACGACGAAACGGCCAAATGGCCGCCAGTGCGAGATGGCTCCATGTTCGTCGAGGACCGGCCGCATAGTTACCAGGTAGCCGATCGCCCCGGTCGGCAGTACCCGCTGGTCGATGGCTACGGAGCGTCCCTGAGTTAGCGGCATCCCCAGTGAGCCGCGGGGACCACTGCCATCCCCCCAGTCAAAGAAGACCATGCGAGGATTGTGGCGGAGCATGTCGGCCATCTCGCTCGGGTGTTGGGAAAAATAGCTTCTGATTGCCGGGATCGAAACCTGCTGCCGCTCCATGAGTCCCCGGTCGACGAACAGTTTGCCAAGGCTATTGTAGTCTCGCCCGTTGCTGGCGGCAAACGAGACGGCGCGCAGGGATCCGTCCGGCAGGCGGAGACGGCCCGATCCCTGGACCTGCAAGAGATAAGCGTCCAGCGGATCTCGGAGATAGGCGAGTTCATAGCC
>JAZBPM010000138.1:0-7460 GCA_036351615.1 Desulfofustis sp. | reverse complement strand
TCACTTTGTCAGATCTCGGTGTTTTCATTTCGGGGCGACTACCAGTTCTGGTTTTCATCATTTTGTTCGCAAGGGAGAGGAGGCGTCCTGATCGCTGCCGGGCACAGGTCACCAGTTGTTGGTTACAGGTACGGGCTCAGTGACGGCAAAATGAATCGATACGTTGCATATTGCTATGTTTACAGTTAAAATGAATAAACGTCAAAGAATATGGAGGTAGCAAAATGCCAACAGCAGTAAGAATATCTGAAGCACTGTTGAATGATGCACGTAAATTCAGCAAGATAGATCACCGATCATTAACTGGTCAAATAGAACACTGGGCCAGAATTGGCAAGTGTGCAGAAGAAAACCCCGACCTGACCTACGACCTTATCAAAGAAATACTGATAGGTATTGAAGAATTAAATCAAGGCGAAAGAGAAACGTACCAATTCGGTTGAGCCCCTATGAACGTCTTTCAATCAACTTCTTTCGCCCATAAAGTAAAGAAATTAAAAGCGAGACAAAAGCAGCATTTAGACGCTGCTGTAAAAGATATTATCTCTGACCCCCACATTGGTGTGGAGAAAAGAGGCGATTTGAAGGGAGTTTTTGTTTACAAGTTCAAAATTCAAGGGGTGCTGTACCTTTTATCGTATCGTTTTTCAGATGAAGAGCTTGAACTCATCATGCTTGGTCCGCATGAGAACTATTATAGAGACCTTAAATCATATTTAAAGAAAAAGTAATCCCCCCGCCAGCCGCGCTGGTACCGAGCCGGCTAGATGGGCCTCATTTTCTGAAACCGGAAACGTCAGAGTCCGTATTCTTTGATCTTGTTGAGCAGTGTCTGCCTGGCCACGCCGAGGATTTTCGCGGTCCGGCTTTTGTTGTTGCCGGTCTTCTCGAGGGTTGAGCGGATCATTTCCCGCTCCATATCGCGCAGGGTGAAGGCCGTGTCAGCCGTGTCGCTGCCAAACTGGCGGACCTCCTTGGACAATAGGTGCGACGGCAGATCATGTGGGGTTATCTGCTCGCCAAGGCAGAGAATGACCGCCCGCTCGATGGTATTTTCCAATTCCCGGATGTTGCCCGGCCACTCGTAGTGGATCAGCAGATTGATCACTTCGGGGTGAAATCCTTTGATGTCCTTCCGGTTCTTCCGGGCATAGCGATGCAGGAAGAGACTCGCCAACTCCGGGATATCGAGACTCCGCTCGCGCAGAGGCGGTAGATGGAGCGGAACCACCGACAGGCGAAAAAAGAGGTCCTGACGGAAGGTGCCCGCCTCCATCATGGTCTGCAGATCCTTGTGGGTCGCAGCGAGCAGGCGAACATCCACCTTGATCGTCTCGGTGCCGCCGAGCCGCTCGAATTCACCTTCCTGGAGCACCCTGAGGATCTTGGCCTGGATCGGCAGGCTCATATCGCCGATTTCGTCGAGAAACAGGGTACCGCCGTGGGCCCGTTCAAAACGACCGCGGCGCCGGCCGGAAGCACCGGTGAAGGCGCCGGCTTCATGACCGAACAACTCGCTCTCCAGCAGGTTTTCATTGAGTGCCGCACAATTCAACGTGATAAACGGTGCATCCCGCCGGGGACTGTTCTGATGCAGGGCATTGGCCACCAGTTCCTTGCCGGTCCCCGACTCGCCGGTGATCAACACGGTGGCATCGGTTGGGGCGACCATGGCCAAGGTGGCGAACATCTCCTGCATGGCCGGGCTGTTTCCGACGATGTTGTTGAAGGAAAAGCGCTCACCGAGCCTCGTTTTCAGGCTCCGGTTCTCTTCGCTCATGGCCGTGAAGCTAAGCGCCCGGTCGATCAGCACCTGCAGTTCGTCGATATCAACCGGTTTGGCAATGTAATCGAAAGCCCCCTTCTTCATTGCTTCGACAGCGCTTTCGACGGAGGAAAAAGCGGTCAGCATGATCACCGGGATATCGTATCCCGCCTGGAGCAGCAGCGATAGCGTGGCCAGGCCATCGAGCCGCTCCATCTTCATGTCCAGCACAATCAGGTCGGCAGGATGCTCAGCGAGATAGGGCAAGACCTCGTCACCATCGGATAGTTGCTCTACACGATACCGATGTGCACTCAAATTGGCGGTGAGCATCAGGCGATGGGCCTGATCGTCGTCAACGAGCAGGATGGTGGGAGTATCGTCGCTGTTGTGCTTCATCGATTCACCTCTTTTTCGGCAACAGTATCTCTATCTCGGTTCCCTCCCCCGGAGCGGTACGGACCTCGATGGTGCCATGATGCTGCTCGACGATCTGGTGACTGACCGCCAGGCCGAGGCCGACGCCGCTCTTTCTGGTGGTAAAAAACGGGTCAAACATCCGCTCTTTATCTTCGTCACTGATGCCGCTGCCGGTATCGGCGACTATTATTCTCACCTGTCGATCGTCCACCGCGGCGCGCAGCGACACCTCGCCGCCGGCGGGTGTCGCGTTAACACTGTTTTTCAGCAGGTTCATCAAGACCTGCAGCAACAGGTCCGGATCGGCCTCTACCTTGATGTCGACCTCCTGCTGGCGATGGGCCGTCAACTGGTGCTCGGCAAAATCGTTGGCCAACAGGGCGAAGGTTCGCGCAAACAGCTCGTCGAGATCGACGATTTCAAAGCTCGGCTCCCGCGGCCGGGCAAATTGCAGCAGGCCGGAGACGGTCCGATTGAGCCGGTCCACTTCACCGATCATCAATTCGGCGTATTTCCTATTGTCTTCAGTCACCTTGTCCTGAGTGCGGAACAGGTGGGCGAATCCGCGCAAGGTGCCGAGCGGGTTGCGGATCTCGTGGGCAATCCCGGCCGCCATCTTACCCAGTGCGGCCATTCTTCTCGATCGCTCAAGCTGCTGCTCCATGTCCCGAATCAGTGTCATATCCCGGAGCACCAGCACGGTGCCGATCTCCTGACCGGCGGTATTGTGTAGCGGCGCCCTGCCGATCTGAAGGGGCAATCTCCGGCCGTCGGCCATTTCACAGTCGACCCGGCGATCCAGATCCGTCATGTCGAACGACGCGGCATCGCCCCCGCATCCGGGTAGAATCTCAAGCAACAACCGGCCGCGAAGCTCTTCTACCGACCGGCCGATGATCTCCTCTCCGATGCGGTTGCAGGAGACGACCCGCTGCTCCTTATCCAGGGTGATGATGCCCAGAGGGATACTGTCGACTATATTGTCGGTGTACAGTTTCATGTTGGCCAATGTCATTTTGGCCACCCGCATCCCCTGATACACAAACAAGGCATAAAGCCCGGCACTGCCGACCAGGAACAGGAGTGCACCCATGAAGATGGCATGCCGTACATCCTGCCGTCTCGCTTCGTCAAAAGCCTCGGTGTACAGACCGACGGCTATGATCGCGCCGTCAAGACGCGCCGTCTCGCCGTGCCCGTGCAGCCGGCGCATTGGCATCATCGATCTGCGGGTATCTCCGCCCCAGCCGGCGAGCCGGGCGCTGACAACGAATACGCCGGCCTGCTTATTTAAAGAAGAAAGCAATCGATCGGCATCACCCTGTGCGTTGACGCCGGCAACCATCGTCCGCACATCCGGTGCGTCTTCTGTTTGAGCAATGACCCTACCATCCCGGTCTGTCAGCACGATAAATGCAATATCTCTCTCTCTGCCGCTCTCGGTCAGCAAAGTCTGCAGCGCATCCCCGCTGCCCATCATCCGGTGCATCATCGAGGCTCTCAATGCCGCCCGCACCGCTCTGATGACAGTCTCCCCCTTCTGGAGCATGAAGCGCTCCATAAGCTCCTGCTCGCGATTGATATTTTGCAATGTCGACAAGGCGAGCACGACAGCCAGGACGATCGTCGCGACCAGGACGCCGACAGCGGCCTTGGAAGGCCGAAACAGCAGGTTGCTGCGAAAAAAGCTGCTCTTCGGGGAACCGTCGCCGCCCATGTTACCGGTCACTTCGCCCGAGGCGGTCTTTGGTTGGATGAGTGGCCGCGTTCATGTGAGATCTTTCTTCAGCTGTTGGAATTCTTCTTTGCTGATCTCGCCCGCGGCATAGCGATCTTTGGCTATTTTCAAGGAACTGGATTCGTTACGGCCGGACGTGGCCGAGAAGAGGTACTGAAACAATTTCACCACCAGGACGATGACGACAAGCCAGAAAATGATGGTGAGGATCATACCGAATGGGTGTGGAAACATGGCCCCAAACCCGCACAACCAATCTGAAGCGCCTGCTCTCTGTCCATACATTGTGGAAATCTCCATTATTTCACAGGGGCCTGGGCCGGCTGCAGGCGCAGGCCCCTGATTGCCAAACTATCGATTCTGTCTAAATATTAGGCACTATCGCCCTTGTTGTTAAGGCTACCAGGTTCGGTCGTTTGTTGCGGGCGATCACAGGAAGTGGTCAGGCACCGGCAACTCCCCTATTGGGTCAAGGGGCATCGATCCGGCCGTGGTCAATCGAGACGGCCGGGCCGGCATAAAAAAACGGGCCGGTTCATCACCGGCCCGTAGTGAATATTGCTGTTATTGCTGAGCTGCCCGTTCCTGCAGTTGGCTGCGTAGATCGATCAATTCTTTCTCGATCGAGACCAATTGTTCCCGGGTGGTATTCGGATTTCTCCGTGCTTCCTGATAGGCAAACTGGGTGTCATTGATTTTTTTTCGCAGTTCCACCGTGTCATCAAGAAATTTCTGATGCGACTCGCTGGTCCATCGACCATCGCCAAACGCCGTCGCTCCAGGGCAATCGCCATAACCACGGAAGCCGCCCATCATGCCGGGGCCCATCATCGGCTGGCCACCGCCCATCATGCCGTGCTGCATCATTCCGTAGCTGCCGCCCATCATGTGTCCGCCGTTTCCTCTCATCCCCCAATCGCTATTGTGGGCAAAGGAAAAACCTGCGGCCAGTCCGATAATGAGGATCGTTGTGATAATGATTTTTTTCATGATGTGTCTCCTTTTTTTCCTTATTTTCCGTTGCGGCCTAATTGAGAGGCCGATAGTGCGCTCATCGTATGTGTCGTGGTCGATCACAGTTCCGATCGTGCGCCGTCGTGTTACCTCTCATAGTGCAGAGGCCATGCCACCACGGAAAATCAATTCTGGAGACGGCCTAAAATTCTGTAATTATATATAATAAAATTTTAGAAAGGCTAACCTGGAGCAGCAGCAGATCAGCCGGCTGTCTTATTTCTGGACAGTCGACCGACCCCGTGAAGTGATGATCTGTGCTATTTTTAGACACCCGGCATATCCGCCGAGTCTTGCGGCATCTGAGGCGGGGTAGTGCAAGGGTGGAATCATTTTTTACGCTTTCGGCTTTTTTTCTTCAATGGCTTTGCGGGCAAGCTGGATTTTTTCATGCAGCTCCGCGAAATCGATTGGTTTCAGGCAATAGTCAAAGGCCCCTTTTTTCATGCCGACAAGGCTGGTGTGCGGTGCGGCATGGCCGGTGAGGATGATGACTTCCACCGCCGGATACAGTTTCTTGATTTCTTCCATGCACTCCATGCCGTCCAGTCCGGGCATGCTGACATCCATGACGACCACGTCGAACGAGCCGCTGTCGAGTTGGTCCAGGGCTTGCAAACAACCGTCCGCCACCGCAAAATCGATATTTCGGCGAGTGAAATATCTCGACATGATATCAAGAAATTCACGCTCGTCATCGACGAGCAGGACTTTGGGTGAAGAGGCCATGTTAATGTTCCTCCAGAGCGTGCAGAGGTGATTCGGCAAACATCGAATCGATCTCTGCAAAGAATTTGTCACGGTAGCGCTCCAGGGACCCGACCTGGTCCATGATCATGTCGAGTTGTCTGGAATGCAGAATGAGATAGCCGAGAACCTGGAGCCGTGTCTCCAGATAGTCGGCGGGACGTTTCTTGAGGCGGGCGAGCAAGGAATCGGCCTGCAGCTCGACCCGAAACCCGTAATGCTCCAGAGTCTCAGCCAGCAACTGCACCCGGAGCGTTTTTCGCCCCATGTCCGCTGCACCGCCTTTGAAGCGAAAGGTCACATAGCTTTCCGTCAGCAGGTCGCTGAGGTAGGCTTCGATCAGCGCATAGTGGTAGCCGAGCCGGACACTGAGATGACAGAAGTGCTTGGAAACAAGAAAGTAATTTTTGACCGTCAGCCGGGAAGCGACAGACGGATCGATCTCCGGCCGCATCGTCGATTGGAAGATAATCGACCCGAACCCCCGGGCACTGACCGGTGGTGGGCCCTGCCAAGGATAGGCAACAAGCCCGCGCCAAATGGCCTGCATCGGGACGGAAACGACATCTTCAATGCGAAGTGTTTTTGCGTCATCATCGACCCCCGGGTGCAGACCATCGGCCAGGTCGACGACCCACCACTCCAACGGCACTTCTCCCACCAGACGCTTGGCCCTCCCCTCGTCAAAATGATGCGTGCGTCCGAAGCTGAACATCGCCGTTACCGATTTCTCATGGCAGAACCGGGTGATATCGTGGACCGTCTCACACCAGGAGGGCTTGAACTGTGCCGCATCCGGATCCGTCAGGTTCAGCGGGGTGATCAGTTGCATCGCCTCGGTAAGCAGGCGCTGGACGGGACTACCGGCCATCGGGTCTTTTGCGACTGGTTGCGCCACGAGCAAATCGTCACGCCGACCGCGATAGACAGCGCATTCATCCGCATGCAGCGTGACCTGAAAACCATCCGTCAGCAGCGACATCGCGCCATCCACTCCAAACAGCGCCGGAATGCCGAATTCCCTGGAAACAGTGGCCAGATGACCGGCCTCGCTGCCGGTTTCAGCTATGATGCCGACCGCCTGGTTCAACAGCGGCGCCCACTCCGGTAGAGGGTGGCTGACCACGACGATTGCTCGTTTGGCAACAGCCCCGAGGTCACTCTCGTTCTCTACCCGGCATATTTCACCGCAGCATGCGCCCCGGGACACACACACGCCGCCGCGAATCAGGGGAGGCTCTCCTTGATCTGCTCCTGCCGCGGGCTCAACGGGCACGGCCCCGGTTTCATCATCATCAATCTGCAGGGGACGACTTTGCAGGATATACAGTTTGTCAGTATGATCAAGAGCCCATTCTATATCCTGTGGTTCGCCAAACGCCCCTTCAATTTTCAACGCCGCCTCGGCCAGGCGGGACAAGAGCTCTTCATTCACCAGCGAAGCCGCCGCCGCTGACGGACCGGGCGATGGAGCGGCCGAATTGTCAGTTGAAACATGCGGAAAACGGCGCTGCAAACGTATCAATTCGGAGTCACCGGTCCCGTCGACAACCCCCTTGCCAAGACCGGAAGTAACGATAACATGCAGAACATCACCATCCCGATTGGCAGGATCACGCGTATAGATCACGCCACCGACCCGGGCATCGATCATCACCATGCAACCGACACACATCTCTATGTCTTCGTGGCGATAGCCGCGGCGACGGCGGTAGGCGATCGCCCGTGCTCCGTACTTGCCGGCGATCACCTCTTTATAACCGGAAACAAGCGTCG